>DVJG01000089.1 GCA_018710805.1 Candidatus Faecousia faecipullorum | reverse complement strand
CATCGGCTTTGCCATCTATTTTATTCTCAGCTTTGCCACCGGAGCCTGGTATATCACCTGGGTGGTGTTCCTCATCATTGGAGCTGTCCAGGGGCTGGTGAACGCTATTATGGACTATAAGGAGGCTAAAGACAATGAAGCATAATTCGATTTTACGCATCGTCCTTTGGAGCATCGTCATTGCGGTACTGCTGCTCATTCTTCTGGGCGGTTTGCTGTTCGCCAAGATGCCGAGAATATGGCACGATCATGAATGGTTGGAGGATACGCTGGAAGACAGGCTTGAGGAAAACCTTTCCATGGAAGGGGAAGATTATTTACCCAGCATTTCAGACTTACCCAGTATCCCAGAGTTAGAGCAGGAGCTTGCTGCTGCCGAAAGTGCCCCATTCCAAGCGCCTTATTCCGCAGTCTTCCAAATGGATACGAATATTCACCAAAGCCCCAGTGCGCAGTCTGAGGTTGTAGGATTGGCAAAAGCCGGCGAAACAGCCGAAGTCAAGAGACTTGAAAACGTTGACGGAACCACCTGGGCCTATATCAGCGCCCCTAAAACGGGTTGGGTAGTTACAGACTACTTGGCGGAAGTGCCAGCAGAAACCAATCCAGCCACCGATGCCGGGGCCTCCGGTTCCCAAACTTTCGATGCGAAAGTCATCCGCAAGATTGAAATCGAATGGGTCGTCGGGTCCATCAAAATGGAACCTGCGGATGTGGATAAGATCACCGTATCAGAGGCGTCGGTGCCCGATTCCAAGTATGAGATGGTGTGCACCGTCAAAAGCAATGAAAACAAGTTAAAAATTCAGTTCTGCGACAACGCCAAGTCCTTATTTGGCATTCAAACCACGGCTGTGAGCAAGGATTTGACCATTCAGGTTCCCCGGGATTGGCTTGGAGGCGAGCTGGAAGTGGATTCTGCGGCGGCAAATTTGGACTTGACAGACCTGACCCTACGCAATGTGGAAATCGAATCCGCCGGCGGCACGGTCAACTTCCAGAACTGCACCGTGGATGAGCTGGATGTGAATACCGCCTCGGGCGCTGTAAATTTCACCGGAGCGTTCAATTCCCTGGAATTTGATACCGCTTCCGCCAGCTTCACAGGCGTTTTGGAAAACACGCCGCGGAATGTGGAAATGGACTCCGCTTCCGGTGACCTGGATCTGACCCTGCCGGAAGACTGCGGCTTTACCGTGTCCATGGAAGGCATGGGCAGCAAATTCAAGTCGGATTATTCCACCAAAACCCAAGGCAAGACCCACGTCTATGGCGACGGCAGCTGCCACATCGAGGTGGATTCCGGGTTCGGCAGTGTAACCATCCGCAAGCCCCAGTAATTGCAAAGTAGCCAGCCGTATTTCGGCTGGCTACAGTCATTTAAAATTCTCCGGCGTCGTACATGACAGCAGAGAGGGCGCAGAGCGGCGCCGTCTCGCAGCGCAGAATGCGTTTTCCCAGGGTACAGATCTGGAAGCCTGCCTCCCGGGCTTCATGGACCTCCGCCTCCTCCAGGCCACCCTCCGGGCCTGTCAGCAGGCTCACCGTTTGATAGGAGCCGCTGGACAGGGCCATTTTCAGGGTTGTTGCCTGTTCGTTTTCGTAGAACAGCAGGGCCTTGTCCGCCTGAGCGCCTCTTTTCAGGGCTTCCCCAAAGCTTGGCAGCACCAGGATATCCGGAATGATTCCACGGCCGGACTGCTCAGCAGCGGATTGGGCGATTTTCTGCCAGCGCTCCAGCTTTTTTTGAAGGCTCTTTTCGTCAGGTCTGGAAACGCAGCGTGCTGAGGGAAAGGTGACGATTTCCGCCGCACCCAGTTCCGTGGCCTTCTGTATCACGTGCTCCAATTTATCCGCTTTGGGAAAGGACAGATACACGCTGACCCGCACCGCAGCCTCTGAGGCAGATTCCCGCCGCTCCTTCACTACGAGGCCGTTTTCCGTCAGGACACACAGGGCTTCCCTGCCCTGTCCATCGCACAGAAGGACCTCTTCTCCATTCTTGAGTCTGAGCACCTTCATATGCTGGGCATTCTCTCCGCCCAGCTGAATCACATCCTGCCGAAGCACCTCCGGCTCCACAAAAAAACGCGCCATATGCCTTTCCTTCCTGCCAAGAATGGATATAGTGTAGCATAAAAAGTATTTTTTTACAAGTGTTTGGGGAAAATACGAAAAAGTATTGACAAACGCTCCCAGTCGTTGTATAATAGCGAAGCTGACTTGCGAGAGTGTTGGAATGGTAGACAAGCACGTTTGAGGTGCGTGTGGTTACGCCGTGTGGGTTCGAGTCCCATCTCTCGCACCAAAAAGGACTGCGATTTTGCTTTAAAATCGCAGTCCTTTTTCTTTTCCTATTTCGCTCAATTGCTTATCATTCCTGCAGCAATCCGTATAAATGTCCGTTTTCCGTCCATACTAGGTGCGAAGCAAGAAGCTTTTGGAGGTATGAACGATGAAACACATTCTTTTGATCACGGCGATTTTGGTCCTTACCCTGGTGCTGACCGCCTGCGGCTGCACCAACCAGAACATGGGTATGACCACTTCCCCCACCACGCACGCTACCACCGCACCCACTACCCAGATGACTCAGGAAACCACTTCTCCCACCACCCATGCTACCACCACGCCCACCGGTGATACCGCAGCCACCAACGGCACCGGTACCACGGAAGGAAACGGCACCACCAGTACCAAGGGTACGGAAAGCACCACGGAAACCACAGGTGCGGCCAGAAGCGCCATGCGTCCTCACGAAAACGGCGGACGTCCCGGCATTTCCCCTTCCGAAGGTCGTGGATAATTTTTCCGGGGAGTTTTCCCCGGATACTTACGCATACTAATAGCATCCCGAAAAGAAGGAGGAAGGAATATGACTATGAAAGCATGGGCTGTGACTGCCGGAATCGGCGCAGCTGCAGGCGCTGTGGCAGTGATGATGATGCCCCGGAACAATCCCACCCGCCGTCTTGCCGCCAAGGCCGCAAACAAGGTGGAGGACGCCGCCTGGAAGGTCTCCGATGCCGTTCACGAAAAACTGGACGATATGGATATCTGAGAAATACCCGCCGGGGCTCCGGCGGGTATTTCTTTTGTATGCTTCTGCAGAGGGCTTTCCCTTACAGTATTTCATTATTTTGCCGGGTGGTTCAGAAGGTACAGGCGGCGCCAGAGGATGGCGGTGAGGGTAAAGGTGATGGTGGTTATTACGATATTATTCAGCCAATTGCAACTTCTGGTACCCACAATGTCCGTGAAATCCCCTCCGGTTGCCAATAGGAGATGTATTGAAACACTGGCACACAGAGAACCAATACAAAAATAGATATCCCGCACCTTTGGTTTTTTTAGGCTGCGTACAGCTGCAAAGCACAGAACAGCTAAAACCAGGCATCCCATACACAGATAAAGATAAATGTCTCCATCGCGATGCACATACGCCTCTTGCAGAGGCTCCTCAGCACCGCCGTCCCATATCAGATGATAGCTTCCGTCGGGATTCCAATACCACAAATTTTCACCCGAAATATTGTTGTACACATTCACAGAATTAAACATGTCCCGCTCTCGTTGGGTGATATTGGTCGTATTATAGAATCTTTGAATCTCCAGTTCCACTTCCTCTTCTGACATTTTCTGTATTTTTTCCATCAGCCGTTTTCCTTTTTCCCAAGCGAAGCGATTGGTCATAGTCCATTGAATGTTATTTTTTTCCCCGCCATTGATGGTTCCAATGCCAATAATTCCTCGGCTGTAGTCGATGGCCAGTCCCCCATCCTCCCTCATTGCTACGCTCTCAACGGCTTGGTCGTAAGTAAGGTAGTAGGGTGACTGTAGAAAAACAAATCCAGCGCAATAAATACCAAACGCGGTCAGTAAAACGCAGAGTACCAGGAGAATCTGCTTCTTTTTGATATGCTTTCCAATGCGCCGAATGGTGGTCACATCCGCATCCATAGGTACGGCGGTTTTTTCTTTCAGCTTTTGCAGCTCCTGGGTGCAGCTTTCGCACTCGCTCAGGTGCTCGTCCACGAAATCGTGGGTGGCCGGGCTTACCATGTCCTCGGCGTAGAGGGGCAGGATGTCCCGGATAATGTCGCAGGAAATTTTCATTGAAATCCCTCCAAATCTTTCTGGATTTTTTGTCTGGCCCGGTGGTAGGTCACACAGGCCCAGTTGGCGGTCTTTCCGAAGAGGCCGCCGATGTCTGCGAAGGAAAGCTGACCGAACACCCGCAGAGAAAAAACCTCTTTGTAGGGTTCCGGCAGGTCGTGGAGCACCTTGTGAATGGCCAGGGCCTGTTGTTTATCTGAGACCTGCTCCTCTATAGACCTGCGCGGGTCCGGGATTTGGAGCTCGTCTATGCTTTCCGTTGGCTTTTGGCGGCGCAGGTGGGACAGGTACAGGTTTCTCCCCATGGCGCAGAGCCAGGTCCGGATATCACAGTCCCCCCGGAAAGTGGGCAGTGCTTTCAGGGCCTGGAAAAACACCTGCTCTGTCAATTCTTCTGCAAGCAGTTCATCCTTGCAAATTGCCCGGAGGTACAGCTCAACCTCCCGGAAGTATGTACGATAGACTTCTTCAAATTCTGTCACGGTCTCACCTCCTTCTGCCTATTAGACGCTGAGGAAAGGGATTTCTTACAAAGTTTCTGCAAATTTTTTCTTTGCAGCAGACTTTTGGTATGGTACTTTCAGAGCCTCGATATTACAGTATTAAGGGAGGGATGAATCTCTCCCCTACTGTATGAATAATTGTAAATCCGGCTGCGGAAAGCGCAGCCGGATTTGATTTTAGGTGATATCCAATTGAACGGAATCGTTCTCCACCCGGGCGTGGATGTTGGAAATGGGATGCTCGAAGCTGTCGATGATGGCTTCGGAAATGGGGTCCTCCAGTTCCCGCTGGATGGTCCTTCTCAGGTTTCTTGCGCCGTAGACCTGGGAGTATGCCTTCTTCACCAGATGGCTCCGCAGGTCCTCGCCCCAGGTAAGGGTCAGGCCTCGGGCAGATAGGCTCTCCTTCAGCTCCTTCAGCATAATGTCCGCAATGCCCAGGAAGTTTTCCTCGGTCAGGTGGTTGAACACAATGATTTCATCTACCCGGTTGATAAACTCCGGCCGCAGGAACTCCCGGAGGGCGCCCATGGCCTTTTCTTTTACCATATCCCCATCGGTACGGCCAAAGCCCAGGCCGCCTACCCGGCCCTCAGAGCCTGCGTTGGAGGTCATGACAATAATGGTGTTCTCAAAGTTCACGACCCTTCCCTGGGCATCGGTAATGCGTCCGTCGTCCAGGACTTGCAGGAGCACGTTCAGCACATCGGGGTGGGCCTTTTCAATTTCATCGAAGAGCACCACGGAGTAGGGCCGTCTGCGAATCTTCTCCGTCAGCTGCCCTGCCTCGTCATAGCCCACATAACCCGGAGGGGAACCTATGAGCTTCGACACCGTGTGTTTTTCCATATATTCCGACATATCCAGCCGGATAAGGCTATCCACGCTGTCAAATAGGTCAGACGCAAGCTGTTTCACAAGCTCGGTTTTGCCCACGCCGGTGGGGCCAACAAAAATAAAGGACACGGGTTTTTTCTTGGGAGAAATACCCACCCGGTTCCGGCGGATGGCACGGGACACGGCCTCCACGGCCTGGTCCTGGCCCACAATGTGGCTTTTCAGGCGGTCTGTCAGGCCCTTGATCTGCTCATATTCCTGAGCCTTGATTTTGGAGGCGGGAATTTTGGTCCACAGCTCTATAATACGGGCCAGGTTTTCCATGGTCACGGCAGGTTTCGGAATCTTTTCCAGTTCCTCGATTTTTGCCGCCAGCTGCATGAGCTTACTGCGAAGAATGGCCAGACGCTCATAATTCTGGTTTTCCGTGTCCTCCCCCAGCATCCGCAGTTCCAGCTCATAGTCGTCCCGCTCTTTTTTCAGCTGTTCCAATTCGGACAGCTCCTTGCACCGCAGGTTCACGTCGGAGCAGGCTTCATCCAGCAGGTCGATGGCTTTATCGGGCAGGAATCGATCCGTAATATAGCGCTCGGAGAGAATCACGCACTGGTGGGCAATCTCAGGGGAAATCTGCACATTGTGGAATTCGGCGTAGGCCTTGGCAACGCCCTGCATAATCTGGCTGGCTTCTGCAATGGTGGGCTCTGCCACAGAGACGGGCTGGAACCGCCGCTCCAAGGCCGCGTCTTTTTCGATATACTTGCGGTACTCGGCAAAGGTGGTGGCGCCAATCACCTGAATTTCGCCCCGGGAAAGGGCAGGCTTCAGGATGTTTGCGGCGTTCATGGAACCTTCGGCGTCTCCCGCTCCTACCAGGTTATGAACTTCGTCAATGACCAGGATGATGTTGCCGCACTCTTTGATTTCGCCGATGAGGCTCTTCATGCGGCTTTCAAACTGGCCCCGGAACTGGGTGCCTGCCACCAGAGCCGTCAGGTCCAGCAGGTACACTTCTTTGTCCCAGAGCTTATAGGGCACTTCCTTCGCCACAATGCGCTGGGCCAAGCCTTCGGCAATGGCGGTTTTGCCCACGCCGGGCTCGCCAATGAGGCAGGGGTTATTTTTCTGCCGGCGGTTCAGAATCTGAATCACACGCTCGGTTTCCACATCACGGCCAATGACCTTATCCAGTTTGCCTTCTCTTGCCCGCCCTGTCAGGTTCATGCAGTAGGCGTCCAGGAATTTATGCTTTGCGGTCTTTTTCTTGGGCTTTTCCTCCTGATTTTCCTCTTTCTTCGGAGGACGGGGCGCCGGAACGTCGCTGCGGCTCCCAAACAGCTGATTGAGAAGGGGGAAGGTCGCGGTCTGGCTGTCGATTTCGTCGTCGTCATGGTTCTCGGAATCGTCCCGCTGGCCGAACATGCTGCTCATCTCATCGCTGAGCATATCCAGATCGTCCTCGCTGATGCCCATTTGCTTCACAGCCTGGTCAATCTGAGGAATGCCCAGGCTTCGGGCACATTTCAGGCAGTAGCCTTCGTTTAATGTAACGCCGTTTTCAATTTTCGTAATGAACACAACGGCGATGTTTTTCTTGCACTTTACGCACATTTTGGGTTGCATATATGGTCACTCCTTTATCCAAAGGATGGTTTTCCCTCAGTGTAGCACAGCCATGCGGAAAAAGGGAAAACTTTTTATAAACATTTTTCTGGGAGCAGGTCAATGACCTGCTCCCCAGCGTTATTTTGTCCAGTCGCTTCCGACTTCAAAATTTTCTATGCCGTCGTCGTACCACAGGTGGGTCATGTAGAGTCCTCCCGCTGGGACAGTGGGCCCGGCAGCAGTGCGGTTACCGGAATCCAGAATCTTTCCAATTTCCTCGGGACGTATCTTCCCTTCGGCGGCGTATACCACCGTGCCGGCCATGGCTCTTGCCATATTGTAGAGGAAGCCATTGGCACAGACTTTCAGCTGAATCACGTTCCCTATGCGGGAAACGTTATAATAGTAAACTGTACGGACCGTAGATTTGACGTCGGTACCCACGCTGCGGACCGCTGCAAAGTCGTGGGTGCCCACAAACTGGTCCGCTGCCGCCTGCATGATTTTTTCGTCCAGGTGCCGGGGGTAGAACCATGCGCGATTTACATAAAAGGGGTCTTTCAGGCGGGAATTGTAGATTTGATAGGTGTATTCCTTTTTGGCGCAGGAACCGATGGCGTTGAAATTCTCGTGGACCTCAAAGGCTCCGGTTACCACAATATCGCAAGGCAGGTGGGTATTCAGCGCATAAGGCAGACGGTCCGTTGGAATGGTGGAAGATGTGCGGAAATTCGCCAGGTAGCACCGGGCGTGGACCCCGGCATCGGTCCGGCCGCATCCCGTCATGTGGACCGGATGGCCCACTACCATAGCGGCCGCTTTTTCAAGGGTCTCCCCCACCGTGGGCAGGTTCTTCTGGACCTGCCAGCCGTGGTAAGCAGTACCAAGATATGTCAGTTTCAGGGCGATGTTTCGCATATGTTTCCTCACAGGCCCAGCGCATTTATGCCCAGCACCACGGCTACCAGAGCCGCACCGGAGCCAAAGGCCAGAAAGTCGGAGCGGTGGTAATGGAGCTGGTTCATCTTTGTCCGGCCCTCACCACCGTGGTAGCAGCGGCACTCCATAGCCGTTGCCAGCTCATCAGCCCGGCGGAAAGCGCCGATAAACAGCGGCACCAGAATGGGAATGAGGGCTCTGGCCCGTTCCATAAGGGAGCCGTTTTCAAAATCCGCGCCTCTGGCTTTCTGGGCAGACATGATCTTATCGGTCTCTTCAATAAGGGTGGGAATGAATCGCAGGGCAATGCTCATCATCATAGACAGCTCATGGACCGGGACTTTGATCTTATTGAGGGGCCCCATGAGGCTTTCCAGGCCGTCAGTAAGCCGAATGGGAGAAGTGGTATAGGTCATAAGAAAGGTCGCGGAAATGAGCATGAGAATCCGGCAGGTCATCATGATGGCCCGGGAGACGCCGCCGGTGGTAATGGTTATGACCCAGAAATGGACCAAAACGCTTCCGTCCGGTGTAAACAGTAGGTTCAGCACCGCCGTGAAAATTACAATCATGACGATGGGCTTCATGCCGCGGACCAGGACCTTGGGAGAAATGGTAGACAGCTTCACCGCCAGGGCCAGAAAGCCAAAGAGGATGAGATATCCAAGCCAGGACTTGGCCGTAAAGAGGGCAATGATGTACACCACCACCATAAGGAGCTTGGTTCTGGGGTCCAGACGGTGGATGGGGGAATTTCCCGGGAAAAACTGGCCCAGGGTAATGTCTTTCAGCATGATTTTCTCTCCCTTATGGCTTTTAGTTCTGCCACTGCCTGGTCTATGGTATAGACGTTTGGCACATTCAATCCCAGTTTTTGCAGTTCCAGAAACACCTTTGTCACCTGGGGAATGCCGAGGCCCATGTCTTGCAGCTCCGGAGCCCGGGCAAAAACCTCCGCAGGGGTTCCGTCCATGGCAAGGTGGGAGCCGTTCAGCACAAGCAGACGCTCCGTAAGTCTCGCCACGTCCTCCATGGAGTGGGACACCATCATAATGGTGGCGTTCTTGGCCTTGCGGTAGGCTTCGATGTTGCCGAGGATGTCCTCCCGGCCTGTGGGGTCCAGTCCGGCGGTGGGTTCGTCCAGAATGAGGACCTCCGGTTCCATGGCAATGACGCCTGCAATGGCGACCCGACGTTTCTGACCTCCCGAGAGGTCAAAAGGAGAGACGTTCAGCTGCTCTTCCGTAAGGCCCACGAAGCCTGCGGCTTCCCGGACCCGGCGGTCGATCTCTTTTTCCGGAAGGCCCATGTTTTTGGGGCCGAAGGCAATGTCCCGATAGACGGTCTCTTCAAAAATCTGGTACTCGGGGTACTGAAATACCAGGCCCACCCGGAACCTTGCCTGACGAGTAAACTTCTTGTCGGACCAGATATCCTGGCCGCCCAGGAAAACCTGGCCGGAGGTTGGCTTCAGCAGGCCGTTCAATTGCTGCATGAGGGTGGATTTTCCGGAGCCCGTGTGGCCAATGATGCCGATGAACTCTCCGCGTCCAACGGAAAAGGATACATGGTCCAAGGCCTTGTGCTCGAAGGGTGTCCCGGCACTATAGATGTAGCTAAGGTCCTTAATTTCCAGAATGGGTTCCAATATATCTTCCTCCCTTACTTCTTTAGGGATTCGTAGATGGCCCGGGCGCAGTCCTCGGGTTCCAAAGCATTCAGCGGCAGTTCAAAGCCCTGTTTGTTCAGTTCCCAGGAAAGCTCCACGGATTCGGGGGCAGCCAGGCCCAGGCTGTGCAAAAGCGCAACCTGAGAGAACACCTCTCCGGGCGTTCCGTCGGCGGCAACTTTTCCCTTATGGAGGACCACCACCCGCTGGGC
>DVJG01000088.1 GCA_018710805.1 Candidatus Faecousia faecipullorum | reverse complement strand
GGCCTTATCCGCCGGGAGGATGTTCTGCAGCAGTTTTTGCAGTTTTTCTTCCATATATCATGCCTCCAACAGCCATTCTACGGACGCCTCTGCTTCCGAAATTTCCAGAGTAACCGTAGCCTCCGGGCACTTCTCTCCCAGGCGGTTCAGGAACGGTTTTATGGGAATGGTTCCCGTCATCAGGTCGCCATGGGTATCCCGGGTGCCATCGTTATTGTGAATGTGAACGTGTTCCAGATAGGGACCGCAGCAGGAAAGCCAATCTTCCAGGCTTCTCTTTCCGTAAACATTGGCATGTCCGATGTCCAGGCAAAGGCCCAGCCGAGCATCTCCTACTGCCTCCACAATATCCCGCAGCATTTCCGGCTCCGGCTCCAGGACGTTTTCCAGGAAAATGGAGACGTCCTCCGGCATATCCGCCAGAAACCCTTTCCAAAACAGGATAGACTGCTCCACATACCACTGGGGGAAATAGCCATAGGGAAGGAAACCTCCGTGGAGAACGATGTTTTTGGCGCCATAACCTGCCGCCAGAAAAATTGCCTGCCGAAAGCGGTCCGCCGCCAGGGCCCGGGCTTTGAGGTCGATGGCGCAGGGGAAGAGCTCGCTGAAGGGCCCATGAAACAGTCGCCGCCGGATGCCTTCCAGCTTTTTCCGGACCAGGGCATCCATTTGGCAAAAGCCCTCATCCATATTGTAGGCATAGCAAAAATCCGCGATTTCCAGTCCCAGGTCATACTTTCTTGCGATGAACCGGGCGTTGGGGTCAATGGTGGAAATGTAAAGCTTTTGAACGTCCATGGTTTTTTCCCCTTTCGGTTAGGGATTATACCACCGTTTTCGCCACAGTGCAACCGGAAACATAATGGCAGTTGCTTTTTATGGGGATACGTGATAAAATAGCTCATAAATTCAGTGTCCCTAAGGAGGCAGTTCTATGACAGAAGCAGAAATTCTGGCCCTTGCCTATGAAGAAGGCTTTGCCGCAGCGGCGATGGTGGATACGGACAAAATCGTCTTTGACCCCAGCTTCCGGCCATACTGCGAGGAAAATATCTGCGGGATGTACGGCGTGAACTACGCCTGCCCTCCTGCCTGCGGCACCCCCGAAGAAATGAAGCATCGGGTTACTTCCCGCAAAAAGGCCCTGGTTCTGCAAACCATCTGGGAGATCTCCGACTATACCGATAAGCCTGCCATCAAGCAGGCCAAGGGCTCTCACAATGCCGGGCAGATCCGTCTGGCAAAAAAGCTCCGGGAAGCGGGATTGAACGGCTTTCTGGTAGGCGTCAGCGGATGCTCTCTGTGTTCCCCCTGTGCCATGACCCAGGGCGAAAAATGCCGGTTCCCGGAATTTCAGTTCTCCTGTATGTCCGCCTACTGCATTTTCGTCAAAAAGCTGGCTGACGTCTGCGGCATGGACTATGACTGCGGGCCGGGACTTCTGCCCTTTTTCGGAATGTACGTCTTCGATTGACTTTTCCAAATTGCCGTCCGGATTTTTCGTTCGGACGGCATTTTTTATCCCCCAGGGGGGCTTCCGTCCGGGGACATTTTCTGATAAGATGGTGCAAATCGATAAATTAGGAGTGAATTCCATGAAACTGCACAAAATCACGGCGCTGGCTCTTATCGCCGGGCTCGTGCTGAGCTTTTCTGCCTGCGGGAATCAGCAAAGTGCCGCCGAAGCCCCCCGAAACCGGGACAGTGTGGTCATCGCCATTGCCACGGAGATGGACACCCTGGACCCCACCAAGGGCTGGGGCCACGGCAACGCGCCCATTTTACAGTCTACCCTCATTAAGTACACTGCCGACATGACCTTTGAAGGGGACCTTGCCACGGATTACAGTCTTTCCGAAGACGGCCTCACCTACACCTTCCATCTGCGTCAGGACGCTTACTTTAATGACGGAGAGCAGGTCACCGCCGACGACGTGGTATTCACCATCAACAAATGTATCACCGACAAGACCTCCGCGGACCTGGCCTATGCAGACAAGGCCGAGAAAATAGACGATTTTACCGTGTGCATCACCCTGAAGCAGCCCATTTCCTTCTTTCTAAACACCATTGCCTCCATCGGCATTGTGCCGGAGCACGCCTATGACCCCGAAACCTATGGTGTGAATCCCGCCGTTGGGTCCGGCCCCTACCAGTTTGTGGAGTGGAAGCAGCAGGAGCAGCTGATTCTCAAAGCAAATGAAAATTACTACGGCGGCGTGCCTGCCATCAAGAACGTGACCATCGTCTTTATGACAGAGGACGCAGCCCTGGCCGCCGTAAAGGCCGGACAGGTAGACGCTGCCTGCTCCGCCGCCACCCTGGCAAACACCCAAATTCCCGGCTACCATGTGGAGGCTGTGACCTCCGCCGACAACCGGGGCATCACGCTCCCCATGGTCCCTGAGGAGGGAAAAACCACCCCGGGCGGCTACCCCTATGGCAATAACGTCACCTGTCACAAGGAAATCCGTCAGGCCATGGCCTATGCCATTGACCGTCAGCTGGTTGCCGATGCGGCTCTCAATGGCTACGGACGGCCTGCTTACTCCGAAAACGACGGTATGCCCTGGAATAACCCCCAGGTCAAAATTGACACCGACGTGGAATTTGCGAAAAAACTCCTGGCTGAAAACGGCTGGGCAGATTCTGACGGCGACGGCGTTCTGGAAAAGGACGGCGTAAAAGCCGAGTTCACTGCCCTTTACCCCTCCGGTGATTCCGTCCGCCAGGCCGTTGGCATGGCCGCTGCCGAGCAGGTAAAAGCCATCGGCATCCAGATGAACGTGGAAGGCACCAGCTGGGACGATCTGGCAAAGCGGATGTTCTGCGACGCCGTAATCATGGGCTGGGGCGCCGCCACACCTTCCGAAAGCTACTATCTCTACCGCAGCGAAGGCGCTTTCCTGGACGACTTCTATAACCCGGAAGGCTATCAGAGTGCCGCCACCGACAGCTACATGACCGCCGCCCTGGAGGCGCTGACGGTGGAAGACGCCTATGAGAACTGGAAGCTGGCCCAGTGGGACGGCACCACCGGCACCGCCATGAAGGGAGAGTGTCCCTGGGTGTGGCTGGTGAATCTGGACCACATCTACTTTGTCCGGGATGGTCTGTCCATCGGCGCCCAGCCCATCCACCCCCACGGCCACTCCATTCCTCTGATTCAGAACCTGGAAAACTGGTCCTGGGAAGCCTAACTTTCCATACGGGGCATACCGCTGTCGGTATGCCCTGCTTGGCGTATTATAGAGAGGACATATCTGCATGAACCACACCATTGCCCGACTGTTTCGGAGCTTTTTGTCCTACGGACTGAAAATCATCTCCCTTCTGCTGGCGGTGAGCATCATCGCCTTCGCCCTGATCTGCGCCTCCCCCATTGACCCGGTACAGCAGTACATTCTGGGTCTGGGCACCGCCGTTTCTCCCGAGCGGCGGGCTGCCATTGCGGAATACTGGGGCGTGAATCAGCCTCCGGTAACCCGGTATTTTCACTGGCTCAATAATTTGCTCCACGGTGACCTGGGAGAATCCGCCCTTTACCGCCGTCCGGTGGCCCAGATCATCGGCGAGCGTTTTGCCAATTCTCTGGCCCTCATGGTCTGTGCCTGGGCTCTTGCCGGACTTCTGGGCTTCTCCCTGGGCTGTGTTATGGGGATGTACCGGGACCGCTGGCCGGACCGGATTCTCAAAAAAATCTGCTACCTTCTCTCCTCCGTGCCAACCTTCTGGCTGGGCCTTCTGCTTCTGCTTGTTTTTTCCGTCACCCTGGGCTGGTTCCCGGTGGGCTTTTCCAGTCCCATTGGCGTTCTTGCGGAAAATGTGACCTTCTGGCAGCGGCTTCACCATCTCATCCTTCCTGCCCTCACCTTAAGCCTCATGTCTTTTTCCAGCATCGCCCTGCACACAAGACAGAAGCTGATTGACGTTCTGAACAGCGAGTATGTCCTGTTTGCAAGGGCCCGGGGCGAAAGCCCTGCTTCCGTGCTCCGCCGCCACGGCATCCGGAACATACTGCTTCCGGCTCTGACGCTGCAGTTTGCCTCCTTTGCGGAGCTCTTTGGCGGGTCCGTGCTGGCGGAGAACGTATTCAGCTATCCCGGGCTGGGAAGCGCCGTGGCCGCCGCAGGCTTAAACTCCGATGTGCCCCTGCTTCTTGGCGTAACCATCTTCTCCGCCCTCTTCGTCTGCGTGGGAAATCTGATTGCCAACCTTCTCTACGGGGTCATTGATCCCCAGATTCGGGAGGTGAATTCATGAACCGCCGGACAAAAACCTTGATTCTCACCATTTTCATGGCCATGCTTCTCATAAGCATTTACGCCGCCGGGGTATTGGTGCCGGATTCATTCATCGCTTCCAGCTTCCAGAACGCCAAACTGCCCCCCAGCTTTCAGCATCCCTTCGGCACCGACACCCTGGGCCGGGACCTTTTCTGGCGCACGGTGAAGGGTCTCTCCGTCAGCATGACCGTGGGCATTGCGGCAAGCTTGGTCAGCGCCGTTGTGGCCGTGGTTATCGGCATTGCCGCTGCCACCGGGTCCAAAAAGGTGGACGGCGCCATCAACTGGCTCATTGACCTGTTCATGGGAGTGCCCCACACCATTCTCATCATTCTTGTTTCCTTCTGCCTGGGACGAGGGCTCAAAGGGCTTCTCGTGGGCATTGCCTGCACCCACTGGTGCAGTTTCGCCCGTCTTGTACGGGGAGAGGTCATGCAGCTTCGAAGCCAGCAGTATATCGCCGTATCCCGGCGGCTGGGAAAAAGCAGCGGCTGGATTCTCACCCACCATCTGCTTCCTCATCTTCTGCCCCAGTTCTTTGTGGGCCTGATTCTCATGTTCCCCCACGCGATTCTCCACGAGTCCTCCATCTCGTTTCTGGGCTACGGACTGCCGCCGGAACAGCCTGCCATTGGCATCATTCTGGCGGAAAGTATGAAATATCTGTCGGCAGGACTGTGGTGGCCCGCCGTATTCCCGGGGCTCACATTGGTGCTCATGGTCCTGCTCATTGACAAGCTGGGGGACAATCTGAGAATGATTCTCGATCCCTACAGCGCCCAGGCGTAAGGAGGCTCTATGGACGCAAAAACTGAAAGTTTATTGGAAATTCACGACCTTTCCGTGTCGTTTCGGATGTATGATCACGCCCTGGGTCAGCGGGACCTGCAAGTTATTTCGGATCTGCATCTCACGGTAAAGCCCGGGGAAATTGTGGCGGTAGCCGGGTCCTCGGGGTCCGGAAAAAGTCTTCTGGCCTCGGCCATTCTGGGCATTCTGCCGGACAACGCCACTGTAAAAGGGCATCTTCACTACAAGGGGCAGCAGCTCACGTCCCAGCTTCAATCGAAGATTCGAGGAAGCGAAGTGGCTTTGGTTCCGCAAAGCATCTCCTACTTAGACCCCCTTATGAAGGTGGGGAGACAAGTGGACGGCTGGAAAAAGCCGCGTCCCACGGAAAAACGCCGCGGGCTCTTCCGCCGGCTGGCCCTGCCGGAGCAGACGGAAAACCTCTACCCTTTCCAGCTCTCCGGCGGAATGGCCCGGCGGGTGCTGGTGTCCACGGCACTTATTTCCGATGCAGAGCTGATCATCGCCGACGAGCCGACCCCCGGCATGAGCCTGGACCAGGCCCTGGAAGCTTTGCAGATGTTCCGGGAGATGGCAAAGGAAGGAAAGGCCGTCATTCTCATCACCCACGACATTGACCTGGCCTTCCAGTTTGCGGACCGAGTGGCAGTTTTCTACGCGGGCACCACTGTGGAAACGGCTCCCGCCGCCGATTTTCGCTCCGGTCCCCAGGCCCTGCGGCATCCCTACAGCAAGGCCCTTTGGCATGCCCTGCCCCAAAACGGGTTCCAGCCCATCGACGGATTCCAGCCCTATGCAGGAAATCTTCCCAAGGGCTGCCTCTTTGCCCCCAGGTGCCCTTACGCAACGGCACAGTGCCGGGAATCGGTGCCGCCTATGGAAACAGTCCGCGGCGGAGAAGTGAGGTGTTTTCATGCCACTTGAAGCAAAAAATGTCAGCTTCCGCTACGACCGGAAGCAGAGATGGATTTTGGAGGACCAGAGCCTTCGCCTGGACCGGGGAGAAAAACTGGCCCTTTTCGCTCCCAGCGGCTACGGAAAAACAACCCTTGCCATGCTTTTGTCCGGATACCGCCAGCCCACCAAGGGGCAGATTCTTCTGGACGGCGCGCCGCTTCCCAAAACCGGAATTTGTCCCGTTCAGCTCATCTGCCAGCATCCCGAAAAGGCCATCAATCCCAGATGGCGGCTCAGAAATGTGCTGGAAGAGAGCAGTAGCCTCCGCGAGGAAATGCTGGGGGAATTCGGCATTGAAAAGGCCTGGCTGGACCGCTTTCCCCGGGAGCTCTCCGGCGGAGAATTACAGCGATTCTGTGTGGCGCGGGCACTTATGAGCGGCGCAGAGTATCTCATCTGCGACGAGATCAGCACCATGCTGGACGTCATTACCCAGGCCCAGATTTGGAACGTCATTTTAAAACACGCTGCACAGTCCAACATGGGCATCCTGGCTGTAACGCACAACCTGAATCTAGCCAGACACATTGCCGACCGGGTCTATGACCTGGCAAAGCGGGAATATATTTAGCCGCTTCCCTGCCCTTTGCCGGGTGACATCCTGGTGACCACCCTTTAATACATCATTTGGATAATAAAAAAATGCCGCTCCTGGTGGAGTGGCATTTTTTGGAAAATGGCTCTAATTGTGATACAAATGAACCCCCTTTGGCGTTAGGGGGTTCACTTTGCGCTAAGGGGGTTCAGACCTGGCTTTGCTGCTTTTGCCTGCGGCCCAATATGCCTACCAGAATCACAGAGAGGATAATTTCCACGCCGACAAGCAAAGCTACTTTTGTTAAATTGCTCCCAACAAGCATGGTGACCGCCGCTGTGTCTATAAGCATATGGGCGAGAATGCAAGGAATGGAGCCGCGCGACAATTCTTTTACTGCACCCAGGGTAAATGTGTTCCCAAGTATCATCAGGAAAAAGATGAGGTAATTGGAGGAACCAGCCGTGATCCACGGCAGACGATAGATGGGGAAATGCCATATAAACCAGATGACGGATATAACGAGCATTTTCAGCACAAAACTTTTCTTTATGGATATATGGGTTTGCAGATACCATCGCCACCCCACCTCTTCCAGTCCGCCCTGCAAAAGCGTCCAGGGGAAATAGGCAATCATGGCCGAAAATGGGGAACCGGTAAAAGTCACATTTCCCAGTAAAACTGATATTCCGTAATAGATAAGCGGCACCGCCAGAGCGGTGACATAGGCATACCGGCGTTCGTGCGGTGAAAACGCCGCTTTAAGAATTTGCCCTATTCCAGACATTTCACCGGACATCTGCACGAAACCAAAGGCAACCAGCATCGGCAGCAGATTCATGAAAATGAACAGCACGGAAGCCCAGATATTCGTGTTGTCCGGTACAAACCACAGGATAAGCTGACCTACCAGGAAGGTACAGACAATGGTGATAAGGGCGTATAAATAGGGCAATAAAATGCGTTGATTTTTCATATCCGTCTCCTGAATACCAGATTTACTTTATACTATCAGATTATTCTGAAAAGAGCAAGAAAAAGCACCGCAACCCTGATACACATTGTATCAAAATTGCAGTGCTTCTTTGGTGGACTTGAAGGGATTCGAACCCTCGACCCCTACAATGCGAATGTAGTGCGCTCCCAACTGCGCTACAAGCCCATGCTCTTTAATTGCTTAGATATTATACATCCGGGGCAGTTGGATGTCAAGCACAACTTGCATTTTGCCCCAAATCGTGTTACCATTGTCTGGAATCCAATGAAGCGAGGAAATCTTATGCAGTCTATTGTAGAAATCCTGTCCCAGGAATTGGGCCAGAAGCAGGAATATGTTCAAAATGTGGTGAACCTCATGGACGAGGGCAACACCATTCCCTTTATCGCCCGGTACCGCAAAGAAATGCACGGCGCCATGGACGACACCACCCTCCGGGCCCTGGAAACCCGGCTGGGCTACCTCAGGAATCTCCATGAACGCCGGGATGAGGTAAAGAAGGCCATCGAAAACCAGGGAAAACTCACGGAAGACCTGGCAAACGCCATTGACGCCGCCGCCACTCTGACGGAGGTTGAGGACCTGTACCGCCCCTACAAGCAGAAGCGGCGGACCCGCGGTTCCATCGCCCGGGAAAAGGGCTTGGAGCCCCTGGCCCAGGCGATCTTTGCCCAGGACGGCCGTGACCCGGCAGCACTTGCGAAAGACTATCTGGACGAGGAGAAGGGTGTCTCTACCGTCGAGGACGCTCTCCAGGGAGCCAACGACATCATCGCCGAGGACCTGTCCGACGACGCTGCCATCCGGAAATCTCTCCGGGAGCTGGTCATGCGCCGGGGTGTCTTTACCTGCAAGGGCGACCCGGAAGCCGATGAAAAAGGCGTATATCAGCTCTACTACGACTTCCATCAGCCAATTCACCGTCTTCTTGACCATCAGATTCTCGCCATGAACCGGGGCGAAAAAGAGGGTATCTTAAAGCCCAATGTTGCCCTTGCCGGAAATGAAGGGGCGGCGCTGGTGTGCCGTGCGGCGCTGAAGCCCACCGCCGCAGTGTCTGCCTTTGTCCGCGCCGCAGCGGAAGATGCCTACGAACGGCTGATCTTCCCTGCCATTCAGCGGGAAGTCCGCACTGCCCTGTCTGACCGCGCCTATGGCGGTGCCATCCACAATTTCGCCTTAAACCTCAAGCCTCTGCTCATGCAGCCTCCTGTGAAGGGATTTGTCACCATGGGCCTGGACCCGGGATACCGCAACGGCTGCAAGGTTGCCGTGGTGGACGCCACTGGCAAGGTTCTGGATACCACAGTGGTATATCCCACCTTCAGCGAGCGGAAGAAGCAGGAGGCCATCTCCATTCTGTCGGTCCTTATGAAAAAGCACGGCGTTCAGCACATTGCCATCGGCAACGGCACCGCCTCCCGGGAGACAGAGGCCATGACTGTGGAGCTTCTTCGCTCTTTCCCCAATGCCAGCTACATGATTGTCAGCGAGGCAGGGGCATCGGTGTACTCCTCCTCTCCCCTGGCGGCGGAGGAATTCCCGGAATATGACGTAAATCTCCGGTCCGCCGTGTCCATTGCCCGGCGGCTCCAGGACCCTCTGGCAGAGCTGGTGAAAATCGACCCCAAAGCCATCGGTGTTGGGCAGTATCAGCACGATTGCCCCCAGAAGGAACTGGACGAAGCATTGGGCGCCGTGGTGGAGGACTGCGTCAATGCTGTTGGCGTTGATGTCAACACCGCTTCCAGGAGCCTTCTGCAGCAAGTCTCCGGCCTGACGACCACCACCGCCAAGAATATTGTAGCCTATCGGGAGGAAAACGGCCCCTTCGCCAGTCGTTCCCAGCTCAAAAAGGTGCCGAAGCTGGGGCCCAAGGCCTTCCAGCAGTGTGCAGGATTCCTGCGGGTTCCGGAAAGCCGCGAGCTTCTGGACAACACCGGCGTTCATCCGGAATCCTATGACGCCGCAAAGGCGCTTTTGCAGCTGTTGGGCTGCAAGGCCGGCCAGGACCTCTCCGCCCTGCCCAAAAAGCTGGAGGAGTACGGCATCTCCCAGGCGGCCCAGGCCTGCGGCGTTGGCGAGCCCACCCTGGCGGACATTGCCAAGGAGCTCAGCAAGCCCGGCCGGGACCCCCGTGACGAACTGCCCGCCCCCATTCTCCGCAAGGACGTGCTGGAAATGAAGGACCTGAAACCCGGCATGGAGCTGACAGGCACCGTGCGGAACGTCATCGACTTCGGCGTCTTTGTGGACATTGGCGTCCATCAGGACGGATTGGTCCACATTTCCGAAGTCTGCAGCCGCCGCCTGCGGCATCCCAGCGAGGCCGTGAAGGTAGGCGACGTGGTGAAGGTTGTGGTGCTGGGCGTGGATGAAAAGCGGGGACGCATCAGCCTGTCCATGAAGCAGGTAAAGAACTGATTTTTGCGGCGCATCCCAAGGTGGATGCGCCGCTTTTCTTACTTTTTCAGGGTTCTGACTGCCGATGTAACCAGGTCCAAGGTCAGGGCGAATAGAATGCACACAAGGAAGAAAGACTGAAAGTGTGAAAAAATCTGCACCACCAGCTCCCTGTCTCCCTGGAAAATCTGGGCAATGGAATCCGTGAACTCCGGGTTCATGAGCCGGAAGCCTGTAAGCCACCAGATACTGAGAACGGCGGAAATTCCATCCGTCACTATGTCCGTCAGGAACACCTTTTTGTTGTACCGTCCTTCCATAAGGGCAATGATCTCCCGGGTAATGCCGCAGACGGCAAAAATCACAATAATATACCAGGTGTCCCGGATGGCCTCCACATCAAAGATCGGAATCCGCTTTCCGCTTT
The DNA here is from genome assembly GCA_018710805.1 of Candidatus Faecousia faecipullorum. Taxonomy (GTDB): domain Bacteria; phylum Bacillota; class Clostridia; order Oscillospirales; family Oscillospiraceae; genus Faecousia; species Faecousia faecipullorum. The sequence continues at coordinate 6,026 of DVJG01000088.1, read as the reverse complement.
CGCCGAGAAACACGAAAATCAGCTGGGGAACCGCCAGAAAAAGCACAGCAAAGAATATGTTGAACACAATGCCTGCGATGCACTCCCACTTGGAAATTTCCTCCTGCTTTTTGGGCACGGGAGGCAGGTCGTCAAAATTGAAAGGGGTCCCCAATTTGATCTCCTTACGGTAGAAGAAGGCAAAGAGCAGGGTCACAATGGCAAAGGCACTGAGAAGGCCGTTCCACATCATGGAAAGCCAGGAAAGCAGGGTCTCAAACACATTGGCCTGAGGCTCCATAACCCCTAAAATCAGGTTTGCAATGGTAAGGCCCGCTGCCGTGCCTATGAGGGCAATTTTCATGACGAATGTGTAAGGTGCGTAGTAAGGCGGACCAATAAGGCATTTTTCGCTGTTTTCGTCATACTTGGCATATAGCTCCTGGGGGCTTCCCAGCTCTGTCAGGACAACCCGAATATCCTTCTCCTGGGGAATGCGGCCCTGACACCGCTCGGCGAGCATATCTTCAATCAGTCCTCGAAGCTCCTGAGAGACGTCCTCCCGCTGTTTTTTGGGAAGTCGCCGGGTTACGGCATAGATATAGCGTTCAATCAGATCATTCATATGCTTCCTCCAAAAGTTCATCCACTTTTTCTGAAAAGTTCTTCCAATAAATCCGGGTTTTTTCCAAAACTTCCATGCCCTGTTCTGTAATTTTATAGTATTTTCGGGGCTTGCTTTCCCCGGTGTCCCACTCACTTGCAAGAAGCCCCTGCCCTTCCAATCGCCGCAGAAGCGGATATAGGGTATTGGGGTCCATGGGAATCTCGCTGTCGTTGAGCTTTTTCACCAGGCTGTAACCGTAGGTTTTCTGCCGGAGCTGTCCCAGAACCAGCAGGATCAGGGTTCCGCGGCGAAGTTCCTGCTGCAGACCCTGGACGGTTTCCTCAATGTTCATAGTGTCCCTCCCTCCTTGTTTGTAATTTCATTATAGCGTGTGTTACACAATATGTCAAGAATAACATTAAAAATAAAATGCTCATTCGGGCTTCCAAAATCCCACTTGAGACCGCAGACTTGACTTTATATTTGATTTGCTGTATAATTTGGGTTAGATTTTCCGAAATGGAGTAGTTTCCTATGAAAAAAACCATTCGATTCCTGGTGCCGCTGCTGATGGGTCTGCTGATTGCTGCCAGCGTCATCTGGTATTTATTTGAGTATGACCGGGAGTTTACCCGGGACACGCTTCTGAGCCAGGCCCGTTTCCAGGACCTTCACGGCAATTCCCGTATCTCCTCCTGGTGCTATAACATGGCCTACACCTTCTCCGGACGGGACCAGAACGTGGCCATTGAGCTGGCAAACCAGTATAAAGCCGATGGCAATTACACCAAGGCAGAAGCCACCTTGACCTCCGCCATCAACGCAGGCCCCACGGCGGAACTGTACACCGCCCTATGCCGGACCTATGTGGAGCAGGACAAGCTCATGGATGCGGTCAATCTGCTGGAAAAAATCGCAAACCCGGAGATCAAGAGCAAGCTGGACGCCGAACGTCCCACGGCTCCCGTTCCCGACTCTGAGGCAGGCTATTACAGCCAGTACATGGACCTGCACCTGAGCTCCGACGGCGTGATTTTCTATACAGACAGCGGGGAATACCCCTCCATCAACGGTGCCCGGTATGAGGACAAAATCTCTCTGCCTGCCGGTGAGACCACCATCTATGCCATTGCCGTAAGCCCTGAAGGACTTGTGAGCCCTGTCACCATTCTGGCATACACCATTACCGGCGTTATTGAGGAGGTCACCTTCTCCGACCCCGCTATGGAGAGCGCAATCCGCACGGCCATCAACGCCGGTGAAAACAGCCCCGTGTTCACCAACCAGCTTTGGGAGATCAAGGAATTCACCGCTCCCGAAGGTGTCAAAACCTTCAGCGATCTTTCCCTGCTGCCCTATTTGCAGACCCTTACCATTCAGAACCAGACCATCGATTCCCTGGAGCCTCTGTCGAAACTGGCAAGCCTTGCCAGCCTGGACCTGACTGGCTGCACGTTCCCGGTGGAGGAACTGACTATTCTGGCCAGTTTGCCTTCCCTGACCCGGCTGACTCTGAACGAGTGCGGACTGAGTACCATTGCAGGCCTTGAGGGTGCCCCGAGCCTTATTTATCTGGACCTCGGCAACAACACCATCCGCAATCTGGAAGTCCTCAGCAATATGAGCGGTCTGCGGGAGCTGTATCTCCAGCACAATGCGGTTACCGACGTCTCCGCCCTTTCTCCGTTGACAAATCTTGATAAACTGGATCTGTCCTTTAACGCCCTGACCAGTCTGTCGCCCCTGTCCTCCTGCGTGAAGCTCACCTGGCTGGGCGCCGACCACAACACCATCACCGCTCTCACAGGCGTCGGCTCCATGCCGCTTCTCACCTATCTGTCTGTGAGCTATAACGAGCTGACCGATGTATCCCTGCTTGCAGGCTGCACGGAGCTGGAAGAGCTGAACATCGGCAACAATTCCATTGCCGATATCTCCAAGCTGAACGCCCTTGGCAAGCTCAAGAAGTTCAACTTCTCCTCCAACCAGGTCACGGCCCTGCCCAAATGGCCCGACGGCTGTCCTCTGCAGAACATTGACGGCTCCTACAATCAGCTGACGTCCATTGACAGCCTCAAAAATATGCAGCAGCTTTCCTATGTCTATATGGACTATAACCTGTTGTCCAATATCGATGCGCTGGCAAATAACTACTGTCTGGTCCAGGTCAACGTCTTCGGCAATGCTGAACTGAAAGATGTATCGGCCCTGCGGGAGCATGACATTATCGTAAACTACGACCCCACCTGATCTGAAACGGAAAACATCCCTCCCGGCAATGTGTCGGGAGGGATGTTTTTTCGTCTGCTTGGAATAGAAGCTTATAAATTAAGGGAGAGGCAAGCCTCTCCCTTTTTTTTCAGATTTTTGCGTCCACTTCTTTCAGCTTCTCCCGGATGGAAAGCAGATCGTCGAAGGTTTCCGGCCGTTTGCTCACGTCCCGCAGCAGAGCGGATGGGTGGTAGATAGCAGTCATCCAAACCCCTGCCCGCTCGGTCCAGGTCCCGTGCTGGCGGGTAATGCGATAATCCGGGTCAATGAGCTTTTTGGCGGCGATGCGGCCCAGACATACAATGACCTTGGGCTTCACCAGCGCCACCTGGTTGCGGAGGTATCCGATGCAGGATTCCTGTTCCGTTTCCAAGGGGTCCCGGTTGTGGGGCGGACGGCATTTGACGATGTTGCAGATATAGCAGTTGGTATTTCTATCCAAATCGATAATGGTGAGCATATCGTCCAGAAGCTTTCCGGCAGGGCCCACAAAGGGCAGTCCCGTCAGATCTTCCTGTTCACCGGGGCCTTCGCCTACAAAAAGGATATCTGCGTTTTCATTTCCGGTTCCGAACACCACGTTATGCCTTGTCTCACAGAGGCCGCAGCGAGTGCAGCTGCTGCACACCCCTTTCAGTTCGTTCCACTGCATCATTACCGGGTCCTCCGGCGGTCAGCCCGTCTCTGGCGGCGGCGGGCACGAATTCTGGCCCGCATATAGGCATTGAAGGTCAGATACGCCACACCGATGCCCAGAATAACCACCGCAATGGTACCCAGCACCGACAGAACACCGCCGCCGTCTCCGTCATTCCGGGATGCGGTGGAGCGGATGCTGACGCCGTTTTTTCCGGTGGCTGACACACCGCCCATGGCGTAAACCTCCGCCTCGGCGATAACGGAATCCCGGTAAGTCAGCTGCATGGTGCCGATGAGGTCCCCGGCTTTGACCGGTGCTTTCAGGTCCTCCTTGGCTGTAAAAATCCGGTAGATATTATCCATATGGGCGGCAGCAGGGACCACGGAATCGATGTTCACCTTGGCCATGCCCACCACATTGCTCTCGCCGCCGATGATGGAAACCTGGTCCAGGACCATGCCGTCATAGACGATGCGGTTGGACTTATAGTTGTCGAAGCCAAGTTTGATGAGCTTGGTCATCTCGTTGAAGTTGCCGTAGTAGACGGCCTTCCAAGTATCCACCGGGTCAAAGGTACGCTGGGCATTCATGACAACGCCGATATATTCCAAAGGCTTCTGGGATACCTCCAGCTCCGGCGGGTAGGTCTCCTTGGGTTCGGTGCTTTCATCCGGCACCGTGGTTTCCGTTGGCGCCTCGGTTGTCTCGGTGGTTTCCTCTGTCACGATGGGCGCTTCCTTAATGTTGTTGGCCCACACCACCACGGAGGCGCCGATTTCCTGGTTAAAGCACGCCATGCCGCCTTTGACGCGGGTATCATAGAAATCTTCCAGGGTACCTTTATCGATCATATAGTTGGAAGTCCGGAAGCCACGCTCTTTTTCATTGATATTGTCTGGGGGAACTTCATAAGAGAGCGCGCTGAGAATTTTTTTGATCTCTTCGTTTTCCATGACCTTCATCAGGATCTTCGCCATGTCCCGGGCAGTGGTAGAACAGTTGGCGCTGGTCAGGCCATGGACGTTGCCGAATTCTGTGGAGGTACAGCCGATATTTTTGACCCACTCATTCATGAGCTGGGTGAAGTTCATCTGGTTTCCCGCCACATAGTCCGCAAGACCGATGGCTGCGTCGTTGGCGCCGTAGAGGAGCATGATGTAGAGCAGGGTTTCCACGCTCATCTGCTCATCCCGGCGGAGGTTGTAGTTCAGACCGGAGCCATAGTTGTAGATATCCCCAGTCAGGGTCACGATTTCGTCTAACTCAACCTTTTCCAGGACAACGGCGGCATTTACAAGCTTCACCAGACCACCTGCGGTCACCTTCATATCCGGGTTGTAGGCGTAGACCACCGTGCCCGTATTGACTTCATAGAGAAAGGCCGACTGGGCTGTTTCCAGTTTCCGGTCGGAACCCGCCAGCGGGACCATGCCCTCAATGGTGCGGCAGCCATTGTAAATGGAAACCGTGCCAAAGGGCATATCCTTCACATCCGGGATGGTGGGCTCTGTATCCGCAGAGGTCTCGGTTTGGGTTTCCGGCTGGGACTCCGTTGCCCGAACCGGGAAGGTCAGGCAGCCGAACACCAGGCTCAGACAGAGAAGGATGGAAAGAAATCGAAATTTTTTCATAATTTTGTCCTCAATATGGGTTGGCCGGACTTGTCCGACCATCAAAAATCTGGTATAATGTAGGTAATATTATAACAGCTTTTTCCCTACTAGTCAATGCGGGAGGTGGTTCTCCTTGAAAAAACGGCCTGTTTCCGTTCTTGTGACCATTACGCTTATCTTTGCCGCTTTTACCCTGGGTTTCTTCCTGGGCAGGGGCCGCGGTCCGGAGGTTCAATTATCCGTCCCCCAGGCCATGCTGACGAAGCCCACTCAGGTGCAGACGGAGATAACCGAAGAAACTGTGGAAATTCAGTTTCCCATTGATTTGAACACTGCAGATCTTGTGGAGCTTCAGGCGCTTCCCGGCATTGGACAGGTGCTGGCGCAGCGCATTGTGGCCTACCGGGAGGATCACGGGCCATTTACCACGGCTGAGGACCTGCTGAATGTAGAGGGCATTGGGGAGAAGCGGCTTGCAAACATTCTGGAGTTCATCACGATTGGAGGTACACCATGAAAATCTTGGTTGTAGACGATGAAGTGCTGCTTGTCAAAGGCATTCGCTTCAATTTGCAGAACGAGGGATACGAAGTCATCACCGGAAGCGACGGCTTGGAGGCTGTTCAGCTTGTCCGGGAGCAGTCGCCGGACCTGGTGGTGCTGGATGTGATGATGCCAAATATGGATGGCCTTACGGCCTGCGGGAAAATCCGGGAATTTTCCGATATTCCCATTATTCTTCTCACAGCCAAGGCAGACGACATGGATAAGCTTATGGGATTCGACCACGGAGCCGACGACTATCTCACAAAGCCCTTTAACATTTTGGAGCTGAAAGCCCGAATTCGAGCCCTTTTGCGCCGGACGGCAAATTCCGCTGCAAAGGAAACGCCCAGCAAGGAGCTTTCCATCGGCA
>DVJG01000087.1 GCA_018710805.1 Candidatus Faecousia faecipullorum | reverse complement strand
GTAGCCATGTTTTACTCTTCCTTCCTGCCGTACTGGGCCAGCACGGCGCGTTCTCTGTCATTATAATCTCTGGTTCGTGCCAGAACGGTGAATGAATTTTCTTCCAAAATGCGGCACACTTCGTCCCCTTGGTCCATGCCGAATTCCAGGCACAGATAGCCACCGGGTTTCAGGGCTTTGCGGAAATTCGATGCAATGGAGCGGTAAAACTCCAGGCCGTCTTCTCCTCCGTAGAGGGCCATACTGGGTTCAAAATCCCGGACGCTGGGGGAGAGCGTCTTCATCTCTTCCCCGGTGACATAGGGGGGGTTGGAGACGATGAGGTCAAATTTCCCCAGAAAAGGCGACGGGGCTTCCATGGCGTCGGCCCGGACACAGCGAACCCGGGCGCTGAGTTTATTGAGGCTGACGTTTTCCTTGGCCACAGCCAGGGCTTTCTGGCTCAGGTCCGCCAGGGTAACTTTGGCATCCTTCAGGCGGCTGGCAATGGCGATGCCAATACAGCCTGAGCCGCAGCACAGGTCCAGGATTCTAGGGTCCTCCGGCAGAAACAGGCCCTGGTTGATGGCAAGCTCCGTAACGGCCACGGTGTCGTCCCGTGGAATGAGCACGTCTGGGGTGATTTTCAGGGGGAGACCATAGAACTCCCACTCTCCCAGGATGTACGCCAGCGGTTCTCCTTGAAGAAGCCGCTGGAGGGCCGCTTCCACGCCCTTTACAATTTCCTCCGAAGCGTAGAGGTCCCGGTCCGTCAGAAGGGCCTGCTGGGATTTCCCGGAAACGTGGCACACCAGGTCCCGGGCAACGCGGCCAGCGTCCTGGGGCGCTTCCACAGAAAGCAGCGCCCGGCGGGTGTCCAGGTACAGGTCACTATACTGCTTTACCATCGGTCTGCGCCCTCCTGCTCAGGAAGGACTTCATTGACAGCCCGGATGGCAACCTCAATCATGGAGTCGTCAGGTTCATTGGTAGTGAAGTTCTGCATCCACATACCGGGCGCCGTCAGAATTTTTGTAAACCAATTGTCATGGCATCCTGCCCAGCGGTTGATCTCATAGGTAATCCCCACCACCAGAGGCAGAAGAAGGAGCTTGAACACAATCATAATGATACGATACCAAGCGGTGCTTCGCATGGCGCCAAGGCTCGGGAAAATCGCAAGAAGCGCAGAAGATGCTATGGAAAACACCAGGATAGAGATGACCATGACCACCAGAAGAAAGCTGGTGCCGCAGCGGGGATGAAGTCTGGTCTGGGTCCGCACATTTTCCACCGTCAGAGGCAGGCCCGCCTCGTAGCAGCGGATGGTTTTGTGTTCCGCACCGTGGTAGGAAAATACCCGCTTCATCTCTCCCATCCGGGAAATGGCAAACATATAGATTAGGAAAATCGCCATGCGGATAAGGCCTTCAAAGAGGTTCAAAAGGAGGTTATTTCCTATCCACTTGTCAAAAAAGCTGCTGACCACCATGGGAAGCAGAAAGAAAAGCAGAATGGACAGGCCCAGGCCCATGATAACGGCCAGCGTCATGATGGCCTGCTGGAATTTTTCGTTTCCCAGCTTTTTTTCCAGCCACAGGTCAAACTTCGTAGGTTCCTCCTGCATTTCCTCGGGAGCCAGATCTGCCGAGTGCATCAGAGCTTTCACGCCCACAATGTTGGAATCGAGAAAGTTAAAGATGCCCCGGAAAAAGGGCCAGGTCTTGTAGGTGCCGGGTTTATTCAATTTTCTTGGGGTGACCTCCACTTTGAGGCCATCAGCAGTGCGCACCACGACGGCGTCCTTATGGGGGCCCCGCATGAGAATGCCTTCAATCAGGGCCTGGCCGCCGATCATGGTGCGGAATTTTTCTTTCGGTTCAGAGGATTTTGACATGACTGTCTCCTTAGTGGGAATTGGGCAGGCGGATGGTGACAAGGGTACCGCCGCCGGGGGCGTTTTCCAGGGTCAGCTCGCCGCCGTGCATTTTGACGATCTCGTCGCAGACGGACAGGCCGATGCCTGTACCCCGGGCTTTGGAGCTGCCCTTGAAGAATTTCTTTTTGACCAGAGGAATTTCATCCTCCGGAATGCCGGGGCCGTAGTCCCGGATGCGGACCACCACGGCGTCGTCTTCGTAGTGCATGGATGCATCGATACGGCCGCCCTCTCCGCCATGCTTCCGGGCGTTGTCCAGAATGTTCAGGAACACCTGCCGCAGGCGCTTGGGGTCGCAGGGAATCTCTGGGATATCCTCATCGTTGTCCTCATAGCGAAGCTCAATGCCGTCCTGGGCCAGATGGCTGCCGTACATATACACCGTGTCCTCAAATTCGCCCCGGATATCCGTGGGCTCCACCGACAGGGTAACACGGCCGTCCTGCATACGGGTGAAGTCCAGAAGCTCCATGACCATTTCCGTAAGTCTCTTTGCTTCGCTGGAAATGATCTTCATGCCCTGGCGGGTGTCGGCGTCCATGTTTTCATCGGAAAGCAGGGTCTCACTCCAGCCTGTAATGACCGTCAGCGGCGTCCGCAGTTCATGGGAAAGCTGGCTGATAAACTCAGACTGCATTTTTTCGTTCTGGGCAATCTTATTGGACATCTCGTTGATGGTCTCGGCGAGCTCGCCGATTTCGTCCTTATAGGGCGTTTTGATCTGGACACCGTAGCTGCCGTTGGCAATGCGTTTTGCCTTTTCAGTGATCTCCGCCACAGGGTTCATAATGGAGCGGAGATAGACATTGCTGGTAATGAGCACCAGGAGCATGACGATGAGAAGCACGGACCCGCTGGTGGCAGCCACCAGCAGAATCTGGCCATTGACAATGCGGGTCGAGGTCACATAGCGGAGCACGCCGACCACGCTGCCGTTGGAATAGATCATGGGAGTGGACACCGCCATGATCTGTTCCCCGGTATTCTCGTCCCGGCCAATGAAAGACACCATACCGCGGCTGTCAATGGCCTGCTGAATTTCCTTCGTGGCAGGCGATCTTCCGGCCCACTGTCCGTAGGAAGAAGCGACCAGAAAGCCATCGGCATTGATAAACTGCAATTCGATGTTGTTTTTCCCATCGTAGGTCTGGGCAAAGGTGACGCAGGACTGGTAAAACTCGCTGTAATTCTGGCCCACATAGTCGGCGAAAAAGTCCGTGGCAGTTTTCGCACGCTTACGCATATCACTCTCCATCAGAGAGTAGTAGTAGGCAGCAAAGGCAGCTGTGATGCCCAGCACGCACACGAGGCCCAGGGCGATGACAACGCTGGCGGTATTGAGCAGCCAGCGTTTACGCAGGCCACCCATGTGGAGCTTGGTTTTTGTTTCCATGAATGTTATGCGCCCCACTTGTAGCCCAGGCCCCAGACTGTGGTGATGTAAGTCGGGCTGGTGGTATCGTCCTCGATTTTAATACGCAGGCGTCGGATATTCACGTCCACGATTTTCAGCTCTCCTTCGTAGTCCCGGCCCCAGACAGCGGACAGGATGTCCTCCCGGGAAAGGGCACGGCCGGGATTCTGCATGAAAAGCTTCAAAATGGCGTACTCCACCTGGGTCAGGCGAATGCGGTTGCCGTTCTTTTCCAGGGTATGGTTCCGTGTGTTCATGACAAAGGGGCCTTGGGTCAGAAGCTCGGAGCTGGCGCCGCTGTCTCCGCCGATGCGGCGATAGAGGGCGTCAATTCTTGCCGTGAGCTCCGCAGGAGAGAATGGCTTCGTTACGTAGTCATCGGCGCCGGTCATGAGGCCCGTGACCTTATCCATCTCCTGGGTACGGGCCGTGAGCATGATAATGCCCATCTGCTTATTGGTGGCCCGAATGCGGCGGCAGACTTCAAAGCCGTCAAATTCCCCGGGGACCATGATGTCCAAAATCGCCACGCCGATATCGGGGTTGGCTTCAATGGCATCCAGGGCCTGCTGGCCGTTTTCCGCCTCCACCACTTCAAAGGCCGCCCGGTGCAGATTGATGACCACAAATCTGCGGATATTCTCCTCGTCTTCCATGATAAGAACTTTTTTCATACTGCTCACTCTCAACTTTCTCCGGCTCGCCAGTCCTGACGGATCAGGCGAAAATTGTTCTTAAGTTTATCTGGGGTAATGCCGAATTCCTCGGCTCCCGGGGCGATGCTGGCTCCGTAAGCCACGCCTTCGGCCCGGTACAGGGGGAACCGGCCGTCCGACTGGGCCTCCAGGTCCCGGTTGCTGCCCGTAAAGGTATAAATATTGAAGAGCGACGACGCTTCCGTATATGTTTCGTCCCAGACGTAGAAGCTGTACACGCCGTCACTCTGGACAACAGAGGTTCTGCCTGCCCAATTTTCGTCCATACGGAGGTACCATCCGTTCATGTAATTGTGGAACGTATAGAACTTGTCGATCTTACGTCCCTTGGAATCCAGGGAAAACCATTGCAGAAGGAATTTCTGCTCCCCTTCTTTCCACTCGGTCATAGCCTTCATGGTAATCAGGCTGGGGATCTCCAAAACCCCGTCGCCATCGATGTCCTCGGAATAGACGTAGAAATTGTGCACAGTTTGGATGCTGGTGTCCACCCCTCCGGCGTAGGCGACGTTTGTAAAGTCCCCGTTCTGGAAGGCAAACACATCTGTCACCACCGCGCT
>DVJG01000086.1 GCA_018710805.1 Candidatus Faecousia faecipullorum | reverse complement strand
ACCGTGGCGGACACGGCACACCCCAGGGTGAAGGCGCCATCGGTGGTCATGTCGGCGATGTTCAGCACCCGGAAGCTGAGAAACAGGGCAAGGGCCACCAGAGCATAGATACATCCCAGCTCCAATGCGCTGAGAATGACGGCGGTGGATATCATGGTATTTCCTCCTTAGACGGTCAAAAATCCCCTTGGGACTTCTTTGACAAACTGGGGAGGGGCATAGCCCCTCCTGTTTTTATTCGGTGGTGACGACTTCCTTCACGGTTCCGGCCATGGTGGAGAATGGAGCGTAATCGATGCCCACAGCAGCGGCGGTTTCGGTATTCACGGTGATGATGCCTCCGTCCATGACGTGGAACTGGGGAATTTCCCCACCCAGAAGAATGTCAAAGGCCATGTCGGCGGTTTTCTTGCCGAGCTCTGTGTAGTTGACGCCGCAGGTGGCGAAGGCACCGGACTGGACAAAGGAGTCGGCTCCGGCATAGTGGGGGATTCCCGCCTTGCCCAGAACCTCTGCCACGGCGGCCTCCGCAGCCATGACGGCGTTGTCCGTGGGGGTGAACACCGCGTCTACCCGGCCCACCAGGGAGGAGGCGGCTTCCAGAATTTCACCGGAGGTGGTTCCGGTTTTCTCGATGTAGGCGATGCCCTTGCTGTCCAGGTATTCCTTGGCCTGGGCAATGGGGGTGGCGGAGTTGACTTCGGAGTTGGAGTACAGGAGCCCAACGGTTTTGACATCGGGCTGGACGGAGAGCATCATGTCCAGAATGAAGGGGGTGTTCAATGCGTCGGAGGTGCCTGTGACGTTGGCAATGTCGGTGAGACCCACAGAGGCGGGGTCCGAAATGGCGGCGTAGACAATGGGGATGTCGGTGCCTTCTGCGGCGGTGACCATGGTGGTGGCAGCCAGGGTGGCAATGGGAATGATCAGGTCCACCTGGTCGGAGACCACCTTGGCGCCGATCTGATTGAGCACCGTGGCGTCGTTCTGACCATTGGCCTCATCGATGCTCAGGGTAATCCCGGCTTCCTGAGCCCGGGCATTGAGCTGGGCAACCACGGCAGCCCGGATTTCATCCAGAGAGGAATGGTCCAGCTGCTGGACAATGGCAACCTTGTAGGCGCTGCTGCTATCCTTGGAGGAAGCGCAGCCGGAGAAAAGAGCGGATACCATAACGAGAGACAGAATCAGAGAAATGACCTTTTTCATAGAAATAAACTCCTTTTTGTTGATTTGAAAAGATGGATTTTTTGATGTTCTGGAATCGGACCAGAGTCGCCATCGCCTGCCGGGAGTATTCATAAGATATTTCTCCTTTCGTCTTAAAATGCAAAATGTCCTTGTTCCCCCTGGGGAACAAGGACAGAAATAACATTTCTGCGGTACCACCTTGTTTGCCGGAAATCCGACCGCCTCATGAAAACGCCAACACGTTTTCCGCCCTGTAACGCTGGCAATGCGTCAGGTAATACTAAGCCTACGCCTTTCTCCCTGCCCTCAGCGGCCCATTTGCTGCCTCGCTGTCGCTCCGTTCTCAGCTCCCGGAACTCTCTGTGGATGCGCCTTGCAGCTTTACTCCCGCGTCATTGGTTTATGTTATGCTTATTAAACTATAAAAGCGCCCGTTTGTCAAGAACTTTTTTCCGCAGAGGACGGACGTTTTTCAATACTCCCGAATAACTGCCTTCACAATGCCCACAATCTCGGCTTCGGAGCCGTCTATGGGAGCGTAGTTTTCGTTTTCCGGCAGCAGCCAAATTTGTCCGTTCCGGCGGCTGAGGCGCTTCACCGTGGCCTCGTCGCCAATCCGGGCCACCACGATCTGGCCGTCATCGGCGGTGGGCTGCGGGCGCACAACCACCATGTCCCCGCTTAAGATGCCGGCATTTATCATGCTGTCGCCCCGAACCCGCAGGGCAAAGCAGCCGGGGTCGTGCCAGGGAAAGGAACCCTCCTGATTTTCCACGGCGAGAATGGGCAAACCTGCCGTGACCACACCCACCACGGGAATCTGACCGTACCGGGCGCCTGTCATCAGGGCCCGCTTTCTGCCCTTTGCCCCCGGGGACTGAATGAGTCCCTTTTCCTGGAGGGCCTGGAGATGGTAGCTGACGGAGGCTGTGGACTTTAAACCCACAGCGGCGCCGATCTCCCGAACCGAGGGGGAATAGCCGTTTTCCTGGATGAATTGGTTGACATAATCCATAATGCGCTCTGCTTTGTCACTGGTTCTGGGCATGTTCCTTCCTCCTCATACTGATTTTGTTTTATAATAGCACATATGAACGAAAAAAGATAGCATTTTTTTCACTCGAAGGGAAAATCGGCAATATGCCCAACACCTTTCCCCAGGCTTCAAACTATACTGGAAGGGGAGGGAGGAACATGGACAATTTTGATTGGAACACCGAGGAGGAAGTTTGGCGGCGGGTCCTGGCTGTACCTGGGCCCGTCGGGGAGGACGTTCTGACTCTGCTGGGTCCGGCTATGGACGCGGCAGGAGACTACGGCTTTTTGTCCTGTGAACTGCGGGGCCCGGCCCGGGAGAAGGCTGCCCAGCTGCTGTGCCGTCAGCGGGAGACGGTGCTGTGCCTCCGGGGAATTCTGCGGCTCTGCGGCGGACAGGAACCGCCCCGGCCCTGCCGGAACCGGGAAAGGAACACGGAGAAGTGTCTCCGCAATTGCTGCCGCCGGGCGCGGCAGGCCGCCAGAGAATACACTTCCCGCACCGCTGCCCCGGACTTCGGAGCGGCGTATCAGGTACTGGCTTCCCGGGAAAATGAGAACATCACTACCCTCCTGGCCCTTCTGGGGAGCCTGTGAGCGGAGACATATGGATGCAAACAAGGGGTCAGGCGGTGAACCTGACCCCTTGTTTTTATAAAATCAACGGCTTTTACACCTTTTCCGCAGCTTCCACCACGTGCTTCATGAGCACGGAGGTGGTGACGCTGCCCACGCCGCCGGGGACGGGGGTGATGGCGGCCACAATGGGCTCCACCTCGTCGAACTTGGCGTCGCCGGCAATGCCGCCCTTGCCGCCCTTGGCGTTGGGCTTCTCTGCATCCCAGTTGATGGAGACGTCAATGACCACCTGGCCGGGACGGACATAGTCCTTGGTCAGGCTGTTCAGCACACCGGCTGCGGACACCAGAATATCCGCGTTGCGGCAGATTTCGGCGGTGTTCACGGTCTTGGTGTGGCAGGTGGTGACGGTGGCGTTCTTGCCCATGAGCATCATGCCGGCAGGTTTGCCAACCACCAGGGAACGGCCGATTACCACAGCGTTCTTGCCCTTGCAGTCAATGCCGTAGTAGTCCAGGATTTCCATGCAGGCGGCGGGGGTGCAGGGGGCGTAGCCCAGGTCGCTGAGGCCTTCAAAGACACCGGCGTTGGACATATGGGTCATGCAGTCCACGTCCTTCTTGGGGTCCAGGCGGTTGCAGATTTCGTTCTGGTCTGCCTTCAGGTGCTTGGGCAGGGGACGGAACATCAGCACGCCGTGAATGGAGTCGTCGGCGTTGACCTGATCGATGACAGCGAGAACCTGCTCCTTGGTGGCATCGGCAGGCAGCTCAAACTTCTTCACTTCCACGCCCACCAGCTCAGCGCGCTTGGTAGCGCCCTTTTCATAGCTCAGGTCGGAAGGGTCAGCGCCTACCCGGACAATGCCCAGGGTGGGGACAACGCCCTTTTCCCGCAGGGCGGCGGTACGGCTTTGCAGATTGGCGTTGAGGGCATCGGTAACTTCCTTGCCCAGCAGCAATTTGGCCATTGGAATTTCCTCCTAATATGTATGTTTCAGTGCAGGCGGTCAGCGATTCTTACTGGCCGAAACCCGCCTTGACTTCATTGAAGATATCGTCTGCAATCTGGCAATACTTATTGAGCATCACATTGACTTTACGGTTCATCTCCTCCGCCACGTCCCGGTTCTTCAGGCTCTTGGTGTTGATAAACACGTTCAAGGATGCAGCCTGGAGGGCAGCCTTGCAGCAGACTGCGCCGCAGCCCGCGTCGGAAACCGCCAGACGGCTGCCCTTGGCAGCGAAAACGGCGATGCAGTCAATGGCCTGGCAGCACAGCTCCATGATGTGCATGGGGACGGCGCAGGCGGTGATGGTGGCCTCTTCCAGAATCTTGTCCCGGTTGGGGTCATCCTTGGGAATGCCGTAAGCCTTTGCCAGAGGCACGAAACCTTTGTCGTCAGCCTCAACCTGATCCAGCAGTTCCTTCTGCAGAGCGTCGCACTTGGCCTTCAGCTCCAGAATTTCTGCCTCCACATCGGCGTACTTCTTCTTGCCCACGGTGAGAGAGCCCACCATGTTGCCAAGAGCGGTGCCGATGGCGCCCACCAGGGCTGCAGCACCGCCGCCGCCGGGAGCGGGGGCATTGGATGCCAGCACTTCCACAAAAGTCCGACAGGATTCCATTGTCATATCCATAGCGATTTATCCTTTCTGTACGGAAAGATTTTATTTCTGAAATAAACCCCAGAAAGCACAGGCGGGGTACGCCTGTGCTTTCGGTAGGGCAAATAAGCAATTAGAACAGGCCGGAGATCTTGCCGGTGTCGTCCACGTCAATACGCTCGGCAGCGGGGACCTTGGGCAGACCGGGCATGGTCATGATCTCGCCGGTCAGGGCAACCAGGAAGCCGGCGCCAGCGGAGACCTTGACGTTGCGCACGGTGACGGTGAAGCCGCGAGGTGCGCCCAGCTTGGTCTGGTCGTCGGAGAAGGAGTACTGGGTCTTGGCCATGCAGATGGGCATCTTGTCGTAGCCCAGCTCGGTCAAGGTCTTGATCTGCTTCTCGGCATTGGCGGTGAAGTTCACGCCGTCGCCATGGTAGATCTTCTTGACGATGTCCTCGATCTTCTCCTTGATGGGCTTGTCCAGCTCGTAGGAGAAGGTGAAGTCGTTGGGCTCATCGCACAGACGGATGACTTCCTTGGCCAGCTCGATGCCGCCTTCGCCGCCCTTGCCCCAAACTTCGGACAGAGCAACGTTGACGCCCAGTTCTTTGCACTTGGCTTCGATGAGCTTCAGCTCGGCCTCGGTGTCTGTGGGGAAGCGGTTGATGGCAACCACGCAGGGCAGCTTGTAGACCTTGGTGATGTTCTCAACGTGCTGCAGCAGGTTGGGCAGGCCCTTTTCCAGAGCTTCCAGGTTCTCCTTGCCGGTGTCGGCCTTGGGCACGCCGCCGTTGTACTTCAGAGCGCGGGCGGTAGCAACCAGGACCACACAGCTGGGCTTCAGGCCAGCCACGCGGCACTTGATGTCCAGGAACTTCTCAGCACCCAGGTCAGCGCCGAAGCCGGCCTCGGTAATGGTGTAGTCAGACAGCTTCAGGGCAACCTTGGTAGCGGTGACGGAGTTGCAGCCATGAGCGATGTTGGCGAAAGGTCCGCCATGGACGAATGCGGGGGTGTGCTCCAGGGTCTGAACCAGGTTGGGCTTCAGAGCATCCTTCAGCAGAGCAGCCATAGCGCCCTGAGCGTTCAGGTCGCCGGCGGTGACAGGCTTGCCGGCGTAGGTGTAGCCAACCACCAGGCGAGCCAGACGGTTCTTGAGGTCAGTAATATCGGAAGCCAGGCACAGAACAGCCATGATTTCGGAAGCCACGGTGATGTCGTAGCCGTCCTCACGGGGGGTACCGTTGGCCTTGCCGCCCAGGCCGTCAACGACGAAGCGGAGCTGACGGTCGTTCATATCGACGCAGCGGCGCCAGGTGATCTGACGGGGGTCGATGCCCAGAGCGTTGCCCTGGTAGATGTGGTTATCCAGCATAGCGGCCAGCAGGTTGTTGGCAGCGCCGATGGCGTGGAAGTCGCCGGTGAAGTGGAGGTTGATGTCCTCCATGGGGACGACCTGTGCATAGCCGCCGCCGGCTGCGCCGCCCTTAACACCGAACACAGGTCCGAGGGAAGGCTCACGCAGAGCAACCAAAACGTTCTTGCCCAGCTTACGCATGCCGTCAGCCAGACCGACGGTGGTAGTGGTCTTGCCTTCGCCAGCGGGGGTGGGGTTGATAGCGGTGACCAGGACCAGCTTGCCGTTGGGAACGTCAGCCTTGTCCTTGAGGATATTGTAATCGACCTTTGCCTTGTAGTTGCCGTACTGCTCTAAGTACTTCTCGTCAACACCCGCAGTCTTGGCGATCTCGCGGATGTTCAGCATCTCGGTTTCCTGTGCGATCTCGATGTCAGTTTTGTAGCCCATGTTAATACACTCCTTGTAATAATTTGGTGCCTGCCGTTGATGGCTCGGCCCATACTAGGATCTGCGCGGCTGCCGTTGAAGTGGCTCACCGTGCGGCTCTTATTCGGTACTCA
>DVJG01000085.1 GCA_018710805.1 Candidatus Faecousia faecipullorum | reverse complement strand
TCAAAGGTCAGGCCGTCCACGCTTTTCAGGCTGATAAAGATCACCGGGAACTGCCCCTGGTATTCCGCACACAGCTCTTTGTTTTCTGCGATTTTCAGGCCGTCAAACAGGCTCTTGTCCGTGCCGATCTCAAAAAAGCACTTCAGCATACTCATGTTCAAGGTTTTGCCAAAGCGCCGGGGGCGGGTAAAAAGGTTTACTTCACCCCAGTCCCGCAAAAGGTCTGCAATAAATCCTGTCTTGTCGACATAATAGAAGTCATTGGTCCGCAGTTTTTCAAAACTGTCGATGCCAATGGGGAGCTTCTTCCTCACCTTGTCCACGCTCCTTTCTTGTCTGCCAGAAGCTGCACACATTTTCAAGACCACTTTACCATGAAGCCGCCGGGCAGTCAAGACCGAACAGAATTCACATTCCTCATTCGGTTAAAGGCCGCACAACAGGCCCCAGAACGCCCCATATACCGCAGTTCCCACCTTACGGGTGCCGTAGAATGCCATTTCGACGCTGCCGGCGTATCATCATAGGCGGGCTGCGCCTTTTCTACTTTTCCCTGACAGCAATCATTTTCAAGTTGCCTGATTCATGAGAAATTGCTAGAGTTTTGAACAGCATACAGAAAACGACGTTTCAAAGCCGTTTTCGGCTTGCGATGCCCTTCAAAGCAGTTCAAATGGATGCACATCGTTCAAAAGGAATTCAACGTGTATTTGAATGCTTTTTACCTTATTCGATGGTCATCTCACTGAATCTGAACCGCACAGGGCGGGAGGGGTCGGGGTTTTGGAGTGACAGATTAGCCGAAAAAACCGGTGAGCTGCGGCGGTCTTTCTCTTGCCGCCAATCTCGTTCTGCTGGATAAGGATCTTCTCAAAGCGGCTCTAATGAAACAGCGGCAGGAGATCCAGTTGGACGATCCTGCCGCTGTTTGTATAAAATTCGAGAATGCCAGAGCAAAATCGGATCAATCGCTCAAATCTTCCCCATTGGTAGCGATGACCTTTTGATACCAGTAAAAGCTGTCTTTCCGGCGGCGGGACAGATCCCCGGTGCCGTCGTCGTACTTGTCCACATAAATGAAGCCGTACCGCTTGGCCATTTCACCGGTGGATGCACTCACCAGGTCGATGCAACCCCAGGGTGTGTAGCCAATCAGGTTAATCCCGTCTTTGACAGCCTCGGCCATCTGCTGGATATGGGCCCGCAGGTAGTCGATCCGATAGGGGTCATGGATTGAGCCGTCGGCCTCCAGCTTGTCGTAGGCCCCAAGGCCGTTTTCTACCACCATTATGGGCTTGCCATAACGGGAATAAATCTCATTCAGGCTCCAGCGCAGGCCTACCGGGTCGATCTGCCAGCCCCAATCGCTGGCCTTCAGGTAGGGGTTCTTGACGCCGCCCACCATATTGCCGCTGACTTTTTCTTTGCCGGCGTCTTGGGCACTGACGCAGGTGGACATATAGTAGCTGAAGGTGTACAGGTCCACGGTACCTTCTTTGAGAATTTCCAGGTCACCGGGCTCCATTTGAATCTGGATGTTGTGCTCGGCGAAAAAGCGCATGGCATAGTAGGGGTAGATGCCGCGGCACTGAATATCCCCACAGAACCAGTTCATCTGATTCATGTTCTGCTGGTTGGCGATGAGGTCTTCCGGGTTGCAGGTCAGTGGATAGCTGGCGGCAAACAGAATCATGCAGCCCATGACATATTCCGGGTAGTTCCGGTGAGCGTAGGCCACCGCCTTGGCGCTGGCCACAAACTGATGGTGCAGGACCTGATAGCGGGTCTGGGGATCGTCGGGAATACCGGGGCGGGGGCCTTCATAGCCACGGCAGGTGCCCAGAGCCATCAAGTTACCCGCCGGACGGGTGCCGGCGTTGATCTCGTTGAAGGTGAGCCAGTACTTCACCTTGCCCTGATACCGGGCAAAGATCACCCGGCACAGCCGCATATACAGTTCAATCAGTTCCCTGCTGGCCCAGCCGTTGTACTTTTCCACCAGATGGTAGGGCAACTCATAGTGGCTGATGGTCACGAGAGGCTCGATACCGTGCTGCTTGCAGCAGTCGAATACCCGGTCATAGAAAGCCAAGCCAGCCTCGTTGGGCTGGGCCTCCTCCCCGGTGGGAAAGATGCGGGTCCAGTTGATGGAGGTGCGGAAAACCTTGAATCCCATCTCGGCAAAGAGGGCGATGTCCTCCTCGTAGTGGTGGTAAAAGTCAATGGCTTCGTGACTCGGATAGAACTTGTCTGGGCGGATGGTTCTTGTCACCCATTTGGGAGTGGTTACGCTGCCGTTGGTGCAATGATCGGGGACACTCTCCCCTTTGCCGTCCAGGTTCCAGCCTCCCTCAAACTGGTTGGCGGCGCAGGCTCCGCCCCAGAGAAATCCTTTGGGGAATGTTGTTTCCATAGGTAGTCTCCTTGCAGAGGATCAGGACTGCTGGCTTTCTTTGGGAACGCCAAACAGAAAGGTCAAAACCGCAGCGATAGCGAAGGACATGGCTGCACCCAGGATGATAAAGACAAAACTGTCGGCCTGATAGGTGATAATGGTAAACAGGCCCGGGGGCGCATAGGCCATGGCTCCTGCGTGGAAGAAGGACAGGAAGGCGGCGGAAATGGCCGAGGATACCATAGCAAAGATAAAGGGCTTGCGGTACTTCAGGTTGACGCCGTACATGGCAGGTTCGGTGATGCCCAGAATGGCCGAGAGAGCCGCGCTGCTGGCCACCGATTTCATCTGTTTGTCCTTTACCGCCAGGAAGGCGCCGAAGGCCGAGCCACCCTGGGCAAAGTTTGCAGTGAGGGCACTGACCAGCAGGGTGGAAATGCCGGTCTCTGCGATTTGCTGGATCTGGAGGGGGCCCAGAGCATAGTGCATTCCCATCATAGTCAACAGGGAGCGGGTGCCGCCCAGCAGAGCGGCTGCTACAAATCCTCCCACATTATAGAACCAGTCCATGAACTGGGCGATATAGGTGCCCAGATAGGAGCCGATAGGTCCCAGCACGATCAACTCTACCGGAACCATGATGAAAAGTACGATCATGGAAGTGAGCAGAATTTTCAGGAAGTCGGGGACCAGTGCGTCGATCCGTTTGTAAATCAGGCTCAACACCCACACCGATAATATGATGGGAATAACGGTGGAGTTATAACTTACATAGAGGATGGGTAGCCCTAGGAAGGACATGGTGGTGACGCCAGTTTCGACCGCAGCTGCAGCGCCATTCATGATAGTGGGGTACATATAAGCCCCTGCCAGGGCCAGGGCCATGTACTCGCTGACCTTAAACCGATGGGCGGCGCTGACTGCGAGGAAGAAGGGGAAGAAGTAGAAAATCAGGTCGCCGATCATGGTCAGCACCTGAATGAAACCACTGTCCGCCGGCAGCACTGTCACTCCTGCCAGGTTCTGGATGTTGGTAATCAGGGAGACGATTGCCTTGAACATACCGCAACCGATCAGAACCGGCAGGGTGGGTGCGAAAATCCCTGAGATGGTCTCGATCACCGCGCTGACTTTGTTTTTGGGCTTTTCAGCAGCCTGGGTCTGGCCGCTGCTCTGACTATCCTCTTCGGTGATATGCACCTGTTTCGAGACTTCTTCAAAGATGGCATTGACCTTTGCGCCGATGACTACCTGCATCTGGCCGCTTTTGATCTGGGCCGTGATGACGCCGTCCAAGCTTTTCAGTGCGTCAAGGTTTGCTTTACTATTGTCTTTCAGATTGAAGCGCAGCCGGGTAGCGCAGTGTGTCAGAGTAGAGATATTTCCCTCTCCGCCCACATTGGCGATGATCCGGGAGGCCAGCTCTTGGTTGGTCATGATATAGATTCCTTCCTTTCATAGATACTCAGAGATCCAGAGCAGCTTTGTATCCTTCTGCAATGGCGGTCAGTGCGTTGCCGGCTTTGACGGCACCGCCGATGACCTGAACATTTTCGCAAACCGACCGGGCGGCAGCTTCCAGCGGGTTATAGGCGCGGTAGCCAAAGGCGGAAATAACGGTAGTGGCAGGCAGGGAAACACTTTGGCCTGCCTGGTCCAGATAGGTGACCTTGTCGTCCTCGATTTTCTGAACCTTGGCGTGGGTCAAAACGCGCACTTGGGCATCCTTTAGGTAACTCAACAGGCAGCGGCGGGTGAAGACCATCATGTCGTTGAGAATATCGGGCTGCATTTCCAAAATGGTGACATCGGGGTGAGATTCTGCCACAAACTGGGCTACTTCGCCGCCGACCTCGCCGCCGCCGCATACTACAACCGGACCGGAAGGAACCGTAACATTGCCCAGCAGAACATCTTCAGCGGTTGCCACGTGGGAGCCGTCAATGCCAGGAATACGAGGCATCAGGGGAGTGGCTCCAGTAGCAATAATGATAGCGTCAGGCTTTTCGGCCTGCAGCAGTTCGGCGGTGACTTCGGTGTTTAGATGGATGGGGACCTGCATGTCGACCAGGTTCTGTCGCACCGAGGAAATAAAAGTGGACAGTTCGCCCTTGCCAATGGGATAGGCTGCGCTTTTGAACTGGCCGCCCAGATCAGCCTTCTTCTCGTAGACTGTCACCTGATGGCCGCGGCGTGCCGCTGTTTCGGCTGCCATCAGGCCGCCAGGACCGCCGCCGATGACCAGAACCTTTTTGGGGTCCTCCACAGAGGCCAGCTCGCTTTCATACTCCAGACCGATGCGGGGATTGACCAGACAGGTGATGCTGGTGCCTTCAAACAATTTCTGCTCGCAGCCCTGAAGGCAGCCGATGCAGTAACGGATATTGGAGAGATGTCCCTGCTGAGCCTTCACCGGCAGGAAGGGATCTGCCAGAGAACCACGGGCCATACCGATGAAGTCAGCCTTGTTCATCATCAGCAAGGTATCCGCCATCCGAGGATCGTTGATCCGGTTGGTCAGGATAACCGGGATATGTACCAGTTCTTTGATCTGCTGGGCACCCTGCATATTGAAAGCATGCTCCGAGAACATGGGCGCAATGATCTGCCGCAGGGCAGGGCTGGCATACATACCGTTGGAAACATGGATAGCGTCGAACCCTAATTCCTCGCAGTGCCGGGCTAGGACAAAGCTCTCGGCCTCTGTGCGTCCACCCAAAAGGTATTCATTGACAGAAATGCGGACGGTGACAGGGAAGTCTGCTCCCACTTCCTTGCGGACCGCGGCGTAAACCTCGTCCAGGAACCGGGCACGATTTTCAAAGCAGCCGCCGTACTGGTCTACCCGCTTGTTGGTATAGGGGGAGAGGAACTCGGAAATCAGGTAGCCATGAGCAGCATGGATTTCGATGCCGTCAAAGCCGGCCTCTTTGCACCGTTTGGCGCAGGACGCAAAGTCTGCCACAACGCCATGGATTTCCTCCACGGTCATTTCCCGCGGCATTTCCTGAAGAAGAGGATCCATAGTAGCGGAAGGTGCAATGGGCTGAACGCCGCCATTGACAAAATGGGTGGACTGACGGCCAGGGTGATAAATCTGGCAGAAAATCTTGGAATCGTACCGGTGAATGGTCTCGGTCAGTTTCCGGTTGCCCTCCAGCTGGGCATCAGTGTACAGACCAGGGATAAAGCGGTAACCCTTGGCATTGGGGTTGACGGCATAGTCCTCGGTGATGATGAGCCCCCAACCGCCTTTGGCTTTTTCTTCAAGATAGAGAACGAAGCGGTCAGTGATCATTCCGTCTTCGGTGCAAAAGTTGGTCACCATGGCTGGGACCACAAGGCGATTTGGAATTGTACAGTGGCCAATTTTCATGGGGGAAAACAACTTGGTGAACATAAGTACAGTACCTCCAGTAAGTAGTGTTGTTCAAACCGACTTTTTCTGATGGCAGTGTACAGTATATAAGCGTTGGAAGGTCAATAACAAAAGAAGTCTGCCTTTTTTGCACAAAAAGACAAACTTCTCGAAGAAATAAAGATGCGACAAATCCCTTTTGGTTCCAATCCGTGGCAACGCAGAAGCCGGTAAGGTTACAATAGTTTCAGGGTTTTAGACGCAGTGGAATATACAGTTCAATGAAGCGAACAAATTGCCCTTGATCAAAGCCCCGCCCCAGCAGGATAGCGGTCATGGTACCACCCTGCTCATAACCCTTTTGGCGCAGATAAGCCAGAGCGGATTGGGCATAGTTGGGATCAAATTGCCCAATAGGCCCCAGATCCAGGATACTGCACAAGCAGGTTTGCTGAGGGCGCAGGCGCATTCCTTCAATATCAGGGAGATGGAGAGCTTGAAAATACTGCTGGGGAAGGTGAATACCCCACAACTGATGATTTCCAACTTCTTCAAAGCAGAAATTCCAGAAGGGGGCCACTCGGTCTGTAAAGAGAATTTGACTGGCCTCTTGAGGAATCTCAATGGCGCCATAGTGGTCGGCACCGCCCTGCCGGAGGAGGACAAGGCTTTTATCGCGGAGTTTTACAAATACAGCTTTGTGGGGGATGATGCTGGACTGGATCCGCCGCGGGATGAAGGACGACCACCGGGCCCTGGCCCGCAGCGTCGGCCTGACCATGCAGGGCAGCATCGACAACGCCATCCGCAATTTTCTGACGAAATAAAAAGGCTTGCAGCCTTACAAAACAGGCCCGGTGAACAGTTTTTGTGCACCGGGCCGTTTTTGTGCATGGCGGCGGGCCGTCCGGCGTGGTAAGCTGAGGGCATGAAACCCACCACAACAGGAAAGGACGGCTCTTTATGGAAAAGAAACTACAGTACGTAACGGCGGCGGCGCTGGGCGCGGCGGGGGCCGGGGCGGCCCTGGCCCTGACCCGCAAGGCCGGGCAGGAAAAACGGCAGGCCGCCATCCGGCAGGTCCAGGCCCAGAGCGGCTACCGCAACACCGAGCGGGGCAAAAACCACAAAAACCGCAAGGGCATCTATTATTCCAGCGGCAACTACGAGGCATTTGCCCGGCCCGAAAAACCCGCCGGCGTGGAGGAAAAACAGGCCTGGATCGTGGGCAGCGGCCTGGCCGCCCTGGCGGCCGCCTGTTTTCTGGTGCGGGACGGCCAGATGCCGGGGGACCACATCCACATCCTGGAGGCCATGGACGTGGCCGGCGGCGCCTGCGACGGCATCTTTGATCC
>DVJG01000084.1 GCA_018710805.1 Candidatus Faecousia faecipullorum | reverse complement strand
GTCTCCCATTTTTGCTTGCTGTTGCCATCCTCGTCCACATAGTTATAGACGATGGAATAGTTCTTTTTACGTTTGATGATTGTTGCCATAACGATACTTCCTTTCTGTTGTCACAGATCAAGGGACTCCAGCCATTGGTCAAACGACCGCTTGGAAATTCGTATGGCGTTTCCAATTCGTACGCTCTTAAAGAGATTCTCCGAGACCAAGTTATATGCCGCATTGGAACTGACGCCCAAGATGCGGGCAATATCTTTTACCCTGTAGGTTTTGCACTCCGGATTCTCTTTTTTCGTACCGTCCTGAGTTTCTGACACAGCAGCCTCCTTTCTCGCCAGAAACGGCACATGAGAAGGTGTTCATTCATAACTTCCACCTTTATTGTAACGCGCCGTTTCGTTTTTGTCTGCTGCTAATATAAATATTTGATTTATCCATAGTTGTAAAATGGGTAAGCAAGACGGATGGCCGCTGGCGCGGCGCCACGGGAGTCTCACCCCTCCGGCGGTCTGCCGGAGCCTTATTCATTGCCTGTGACGCCTGGCCGCCTGAGGCGGCTGCACGCTCGGACTATGACGATAAGGGAGTACCATTATGCTCTCTGCGTGTCGTTGCCCGCAAGCTGCCATGCTTGCTTTACGGTGGGTATGTTGGTCGCTCGCTTTTTCCAGAGTTTCCCATTTCTGAGAATGAAAAAGAGGTCATGGCGCATACCCCGTCCGGCTCGGCGCAGAGAGGATGTATCCGTATGCCGTATACTGCACCGGAATTATCCGCCGGGCTTTCTTTGTCAAGGTACACAGATTTTGAGGCCAAATGCCGGGGCAAGGAAAGGGAGAGAACCTTGCCCCGTTTACTTAGGCCGGCAGTACTGTAAAGCCT
This sequence comes from Candidatus Faecousia faecipullorum, assembly GCA_018710805.1. GTDB lineage: Bacteria > Bacillota > Clostridia > Oscillospirales > Oscillospiraceae > Faecousia > Faecousia faecipullorum. The sequence goes on along the minus strand of DVJG01000084.1, from coordinate 1,918 downwards.
GTCACGACGCTGTAGATCAGCTTTCCTTCCAGTCTGAGACACATATCTTCATCGACGTACAGGTATGTATTTCCGTATATCGAATTGATCTTACACAGTTTTCGACATTTCTAGGAAAATCATTACCTAGATGCGATAAAGGAAATATACAAAGCTACTCTCTGCCGGGACTGTGTGCTCTCCTGCCAATGAAAATGTTCCCGCTGCATCGTTCCAGAGCTTTGCCGGTATGCAAAGGCTGATCTGCATGAAATGGGAGACGGAAGAGGGAAGCGGTGTGAACCACTATGCTTGCGGATACCCTCCGCTGCCTTGGCAAAAGTGCCGGGAGTGGACTTCCACCATTGCTGGGCTGGATGATTCTTTCACTGCGGAGGACTGCTGGAAATGAGTGAAGTTTCAAGAGAACGGGTACAGCGTATGCTGGCCTTTCAGCCGGTGGACCAGGTTCCCCTGGAATACCACCCCTGCTGGCGGGGGCTGTACGAATACGGCGAACGGTTTCGGGACCTGGTCCGCAGCCTGCCTGGGGATTTTGAGGACTTTTCCAACTATCCGACGCCGGTTTTGACGCCGGACCTGCTGGACGAGCATGGGGAGTACCACGAATTCCGAACCGATGAATGGGGTGTCCAATGGGAATACCGCATTTTCCAAATGTCGGGACACCCCCACAAAGGCCCCTTGGAGGACCTGGCGAACTATCCTGCTTACCGTATGCCCCAGCCGAAGTATCAGACGCCTCAGGACTTTGCGGCACTGCAGGACCATGTAAAAACCGTACAGCAGTCCGGATACTGCAAAATGGGGTTCTATGGGATATTTGAGCGGCTTCACGAATTGTGCGGCTTTGAAAACGCCCTGATGGAAATCTGGGAGGACTCCCCGGAGATTCATGCGGTGGCCGATGATATTGTGGGGCAGTTTGAGAAAGAAATCGGAGCGCTTCTGGAAGCAGGCGTTGACGCCGTTCAGTTCGGAGACGATTTTGGTGCCAATCAGGCTATGCTTATGGACCCGGAACTTTGGCGTGCATTCTTTAAGCCTCGGTATGAGCGGCTATTCCGTCCCATTCTTGACGCAGGAAAGAAAATATTCTTTCACAGCTGCGGATACGTGGAGCCCATTCTTCGGGATTTTGCCGATATGGGAGTCCATGCCATCTGGCCCCAGCTGGCGGCATATCCCATGGAGGAATTTGCGAGGAAACTCCGCGATTACCGTCTGGCGTGTGCAATCCACATTGACCGCGCCGGGATTATGACCCGGGGAAAACCGGAGGATGTCCGCAATGCCGTCAAGCGTGCGGCAGAAGCCTTTGACATCACCAATGGCGGCGCCTGGTTCTATGTGGAGATCGACAACGGATTCCCATTTGAAAATATTCAGGCGCTGTTTGAAAGCATCGCACCATACAGAAAATAAAAGAAGGTGGCAAAATGACATCAAAAGAAAGGGTATATGCCGTTCTGGACCATAAAAAGCCGGACCGCGTTCCGGTAGAGATCGGCGCGCTGCCTGCTGTCCATGAAAGGTACGGCGACAGGCTTCAGAGTCTCATCGACCGGCGGGATGTGGACATTGTCTGCGCTCCTTGGAACGATCCGACAGAAGATAAGCTCATGTATGAAGCGGGCGTGCATACGGACCTGTGGGGCAGCCGATGGGAGTCGGTACGTCGTGGCATGGCCGGGGAGGTGAAAGGCTATCCCCTGGAAGACGATGATGCCATTGCCGGCTATCAATCTCCTACCCATTTGTTTTTGGAGGCCCATCCCAGCTCCTTCTTCAATGACACCCTTGCATTTTCCAGACAGAATAAAGACAAATTTATTCGGGCCGGCTGGATTCGCTTCTTTGAGCAGATGCAGTTCCTCCGGGGAACGGAAAATCTGTTCTGCGACATTGCATGGGAGTC
>DVJG01000083.1 GCA_018710805.1 Candidatus Faecousia faecipullorum | reverse complement strand
TATGCCCCCTCTGAATGGGGCAAGCAGCTTAGCGATGAGGAAGGCTGCTACGGCAAGTTGGACGGAATCCGCCGAAGACTCACCACTGGTTACACGGTCCATATTGAACGGTTGTAAACAGTCTGTTTAGGCCACGATTACCCCTGGCGGCTGGCCGGAAATTATGTCTTTGGCTGGCCGCCGATTATGGCCCGGAGTGGCCCGGGATTATGGCCCCGCTGGCCGGGCAAGATGGCCATATGCACCATTGTCCCACGGGTACAGATTGACAGGCGCAAAAAATGCACCATGCCAACAAAACACGGTGCATTGTATCCATGAGCGGTAGATTTGCCATAAAAACCACCGTTTTCAATTGGAAAACGGTGGTTTTTCTTACTTTATTGCATTGTTTCCTCTGGGCTGAAATGCCGTGGGGTTTATTTTGGGGTTTATGGAAAATGGATGGGTATCTGCCCTCTTTCATATCCTTGCCCACGCTGAGAAATTCATGGTATTCATCCTTTTAGACCGCAAATTCTGCCGAAATGGCTGCATTTCCAAACGCCCCGTCCCAGCTGCGGCCCAGAAAAATTCCATCCACATAGATATACGGATACCGCCCGCCTTGCAGAGAACTGCTCCGCGTACCAACTTCTTAATTTGCCCCTTTAAAATTCACAGGATAAATCATTTTCTGGCAACACCAGTTTTTCTGGCGGCTTCTGCCACGGCCTTTGCCACAGCGGGACCAACTCTGGGGTCGAAAGCAGCGGGGATGATGTAATCTTCGTTCAGCTCGTCGTCGGAAATGAGGTTTGCCAGCGCTTCTGCGGCTGCCACTTTCATTTCCTCGTTGATATCCCTGGCGCGGACATCGAAGGCGCCGCGGAATATGCCGGGGAAGGCCAGTACATTGTTGATCTGGTTGGGATAGTCAGACCGTCCGGTGGAGCAGACCCTGGCACCACCAGCCTTGGCTTCGTCGGGGAAGATCTCGGGGATGGGGTTGGCACAGGCGAAGATGATGGCATCCCGGTTCATGGTCTGCACCATTTCCTTCGTCACCTGACCAGGAGCAGAGACACCGATGAACACGTCAGCGCCTACCAGCATATCAGCCAGAGAACCGGCCTTCTTGTCAAGGTTGGTGACCTGGGCCATTTCTTCCTTGATCCAGTTCAGGTCTTTACGACCTGCATAAATCGCACCCTTACGGTCGCACATGGTGATGTTCTGGAAACCAGCGGAAAGCAGAAGCTTTACAATGGCGATGGCGGCAGCGCCCGCGCCGGAGGTGACGACCTTCACATCTTCCTTCTTCTTGCCGACAACCTTTAATGCGTTGGTCAGGCCAGCCAGCGTAATAACGGCGGTGCCGTGCTGGTCGTCGTGGAAGATGGGAATGTCGCACTTTTCCTTCAGCTTCCGCTCGATCTCAAAGCAGCGGGGCGCAGAAATATCCTCCAGATTGATGCCGCCGAAGGAGCCGGAGATCAGGTACACCGCGTTGACAAACGCGTCCACGTCCTTGGTCTTGACGCACAGTGGGAAGGCATCTACATCGCCGAAAGCCTTAAACAGGGCGCACTTGCCTTCCATAACGGGCATACCGGCCTCGGGGCCAATGTCGCCCAGACCCAGAACAGCGCTTCCGTCAGTGATAACGGCGCACAGGTTGGAGCGGCGGGTTAAATCGTAGGACTTATCGATGTCCTTCTGAATTTCCAAGCAGGGCTGGGCAACGCCGGGGGTGTAGGCCAGGGACAGCTCGTCCTTGGTGGAAACCGGAACCCGGGAAATGACCTCGATCTTGCCTTTCCACTCGCCGTGGAGCCGCAGGGATTCTTTTGCGTAATCCATAGTTTTTTACTCCTTTACCATTACAGATATTCCGTTGGGGATGATGGTGATCTGGGCATCCTCGCCCTTGTCCGTTTTTGCCATTGCGACGGCAGTGGAAAGATCCGGGGCGTACTCCAGCTTCATTTCCCGCAGGGTTTTCTCCATCTCCGGGCGGGAAACAAAAATCACCCGGTGCTTCATCAAAATTCTAGCCAAAATCTGGCTTTCCCACTGGTCGGGGATCGTCTCATTCTGAGGTGTTGCGGCACACCGGGCGAAATGTTCAGCGGGAGAAGCGCAGTTCTTCAGGGACTGGTAGAATCCCTCTCCTCCTGTACCATCTGCCAGCTCGGCGCACATAATCAGTACCGCGCCTTCCTTTGCGCTGGCTTCCGCCGCTGTGAGACCCTTGACGCTCTGGTAGATGTTCTGATCCAGCGGCGCACCGCCGTTGGAAGTGATGACGATATCCCCAGGCACAGCCCTGACCTCGCAGTAAGGCCGCAGGAAGGCAACACCCGCTTCGTGGGCTTTGCGGAAGTCTCCGGCAAAGGCTGCCACCGTCTTCTTATTGTCGTCGATGACCACGTTGACAATAAACCGCAGCTTTGCCATTTCTGCAGCGGCAACCATATCCCGGTGAAGAGGATTGCCTTCCAGAATGCCTGTACGGGCATAGGGAGAGGCGATGAATTTGCCGCAGTGGTTCCCCAGCACCGTAGCTTTGTCGCAAACACCGGGCAGAACACTCTTGCGGCCCCCGGAGAAGCCCGCAAAGAAATGCGGCTCAATAAAGCCCTCGGAAATGAGCAGATCTGTCTCCACAGCCGTGCGGTCAATGACCAGCGGCGCGCCGGAGGGCAGAATACCGATCTGAACGTTGGAATCCGGGTCAAAGGCGTTGTGGACAACGATTTTTTCATGTCTGGCAATTTCCTGTCCCAGCTTGTTTTCCAACTCCGCGGTGGTAGTGGGGCGGTGAAAGCCGGTGGCTACCAGCAAAGTGACGGCAATATCCGGGTTACCTTCCCGCAGCTGGCACAGCATTGGAGGCAGAATATCCCGGCTGGGCACAGG
>DVJG01000082.1 GCA_018710805.1 Candidatus Faecousia faecipullorum | reverse complement strand
TAGGGCACGTAGTGGAGAAAGGACCTTAAATAGCGGCTGCGAATGGGTTTGCGAAAGATGGTCAGCGGCAGGACCCGGATGAGGTATGTGGTCAGGGCCATGGTGAAAATATAGGTGTAGATGCTCATTGGCCCACCTCCGCTTCCTCAGCCACCGGGAAAACCGCGGCGCAGATCCCCGCCGCCGCCACGGTGCAGATGACAATGGCAAGACCCGAGGACAGGTTCTTTAAAAACGGTACCCAGGCAAAGGCACAGCTTAAGATGAGCGCCAGGGCCACTGCCCAGAGGATACGGCGGTCGGATTTTGCCGGGGGCACCACAATGGCGATAAACATTCCGTAGAGCATGACTCCCAGGGCCGTGCCCAGAGCCTCCGGCAGGACCGTCCCGGCCATGGCCCCGAGAAAGGTTCCCAGGGTCCAGCCCACAACGGGAAGCGTCCCCAGGCCCAGAAGAAACGGCACCGTCAGCGGCTCCGTTCTCGCCATGGCCAGCGCAAAAATCTCATCGGTATTGAAGAAAGCAAGAAACATCCTGGGAAGAATGCCAATCTTCTCCCCCATCCGCTGGCCCAGGGCCAGGCTCATAAGGGCGTAGCGGCTGTTGATGACCAACTGGCAAAGAATCATTTCCCATACAGAGGCCGCTCCCACAATCAGAGTCAGTCCGGCGAACTGTCCTGCGCTGGTGAGATTGGTCAGGGAAATCAGCGCTGCATCCATGGCCCGGACCCCCTGGGCCGCCGCCATGGCTCCGAAGCCAAAGCTCACGGAGAGATATCCAAGTCCGACGGGAAAGCCCCGGGAGACTCCGTTTCCATACTCGTTTGCGTTTTTCAATGTCTATGTTCCTTTTTCTCAGATTTCTTCGGTCATGCCCCAGACTTCTATCTGCTCCAGCACCTGCTGGCCTCTCGCCGTCAGGGCAAAGCTTCCTTTTATGGGGTAAGGATCGTATTCCTTCCCATAACCGCCGCCCAGGGGTTTATCATAGTCAATGGAAATAAGTCCCTTCCTGCTGAGGCACTGCAAAAGAAGGGTGTCTTCCGCCGCCGGTTCAAAAGAGACGGGTTCCGCACTATCCGTTTTGCGCGCCACGGGAAGGAACGGTATCTGGGAGAGAAGGTCCAGAAGGGCCACCTCCTGTTTTGTTAATACCAGCTCCCGGCCGCAGCCGGAGCAGGAATTGCAGCTGCCACAGTTTCCCATGTTCTCCTCCCGGAAAAATGGACCGGAGAGTCCCTCCGGTCGAGATTTTACAATATACCCAGGTGCCTCTTAATGGCCTGAAAGGAAGCGTCGCTGATGGCGTGCTCCATTTTGCAGGCGTCCTCCGAGGCGGTTTTTTCGTCCACGCCCAGCTTGAGCAGGATTTTGGTCAAAACCTGGTGCCGCTCGTAAATCTTCTCGGCGATTTCCCGCCCCTGGGCGCTGAGGGTCAGCGTGCCGTCGGCGTCCATTTCCAGGAGGCCCCCCCGCTTGAGAATGCCCACGGCCCGCGAAACACTGGGCTTGGAATAATGGAGATATTCACTGACATCAATGGAGCGAACCACCCCTTTCTGCTGAGAAAGGACCAAAATCGCCTCCAAGTACATTTCGCCGGATTCGCGGACATTCATAGCATTGCCTCCTTGGGCGTTTTTATTAGAATATCACACTTAAAGCAGAATTGCAAGCCGCCGAATTTTTAGAAAATGCACCATAAGGGCTTTTCAATCCGGGGAAAATATTGTATGATATAAGAAAATTTATAAGGAGGAACTTTTTATGGACTATGCAAAAGAATCCCTGCGGCTTCACGGCCAGTGGAAGGGCAAGATCGAGGTCGTTGCCAAGGTGCCTGTGACCACCAAGGAAGAACTGAGCCTCGCCTACACCCCCGGCGTGGCCCAGCCCTGCCTGGAAATTCAGAAGGATGTCAATAAATCCTACGATCTGACCCGCCGCCACAACCTCTGCGCCGTCATCACCGACGGCACCGCCGTATTGGGCCTCGGCGACATCGGCCCCGAAGCCGGTATGCCCGTTATGGAAGGCAAATGCGCCCTCTTCAAGGCCTTCGGCGACGTAGATGCGTTCCCTCTGTGCATCAAGAGCAAAGATGTGGACGAGTTCGTCAACGCTGTCTATCTCATCTCCGGCTCCTTCGGCGGCGTGAACCTGGAAGACATCTCCGCTCCCCGCTGCTTTGAAATCGAGCGGAAGCTGAAGGAAAAGTGTGACATTCCCATTTTCCACGACGACCAGCACGGCACCGCCGTCATCACCCTGGCGGGATTGCAGAACGCCCTGAAGGTAGTGGGCAAGCGCAAGGAAGATGTGAAGGTGGTCACCTCCGGCGCAGGCGCCGCAGCCATCGCCATTGTAAAGCTGCTGCTGTCCGCAGGTTTCCGGAACATTGTCATGACCGACCGGAAGGGCGCCATTTACGCAGGCCGGGAAGGTCTCAACTGGATCAAGGAGGAGATGGCCCAGGTCACAAACCTGGCCCACGAGCAGGGCAGCCTCTCCGATGTTATCAAGGGCGCCGATGTGTTCATCGGTGTGTCCGCCCCCGGTACCCTGACCAAGGAGATGGTGCAGACCATGGCAAAGGACGCCATTGTGTTCGCCTGCGCCAACCCCACTCCCGAGATTTTCCCCGACGAGGCAAAAGCCGGCGGCGCCCGGGTGGTGTCCACTGGCCGCAGCGACTTCCCCAACCAGATCAACAACGTTCTGGCCTTCCCCGGCATTTTCCGGGGTGCCTTTGACGTCCGGGCCAGCGACATTAACGAAGAGATGAAGATGGCCGCCGCCAAGGCCCTTGCCGACCTCATCTCCGATGAGGAACTGTGCGAGGACTATATCATCCCCGCTGCCTTTGACCCCAGAGTGGGTCCTGCTGTTGCCAAGGCTGTGGCCCAGGCCGCCAGAGACACAGGCGTTGCCAGAATTTAAAATTCCCAAAACACATCTATCAAAACGGAGGAATATGAAATGGACCTGAATTTAAGGCCCAAAGAAGAATGTATGTACGACGCCGTATCCCTGGGTGAGGTCATGCTGCGTCTGGACCCCGGCGAAGGCCGCATCCGCACCGCCAGAAGTTTCCGCGCCTGGGAAGGCGGCGGCGAATACAATGTGGTCCGTGGTCTTCGCCGCTGCTTCGGCATGAAGACTGCCGTCATCACCGCCTTCGCCGACAATGAAGTGGGCAAGCTCATGGAAGACTTTATCCTCCAGGGCGGCGTGGATACCTCCCTTATCAAGTGGATGCCCACCGACGGCATCGGCCGGGTCTGCCGCAACGGCCTGAATTTCACCGAACGGGGCTTCGGCATTCGCGGCGCCGTAGGCTGCTCCGACCGGGCCAACACCGCCATTTCCAAGGCCACTGCCGAGGATTTTGACTTTGAATACATCTTCGGAAAGCTGGGCGTCCGCTGGCTCCACACCGGCGGCATCTATGCGGCTCTCTCAGAGCAGTCCTGCGAAACGGTTCTCGCCGCCATCAAGACCGCCAAGAAGTACGGCACCCTGGTCTCCTACGACCTGAACTACCGTCCCTCCATGTGGAGCGCCATCGGCGGTAAGGAAAAAGCCCAGGAAGTGAACAAGGAAATTGCAAAGTATGTGGACGTCATGATTGGCAACGAAGAGGACTTCACCGCCTGCCTGGGCTTCCAGATTGAGGGCAACGACGAGAACCTGAAGGCTCTGAATCTGGACGGGTACAAGAAGATGATCAACGAAGCCGCCAAGGCTTACCCCAACTTCAAGGCCGTGGCCACCACACTGCGGGAAGTGAAAACCGCCACCGTCAACGATTGGAGCGCCATTTGCTGGGCCGACGGCGAAGTCTACAAGGCAAAGGACTATAAGTCCCTCGAAATCATGGACCGCGTGGGCGGCGGCGACTCCTTCGCCTCCGGCCTCATCTACGGCCTCATGACCACGGAAAATCCGGAGCTGGCAGTGAACTATGGCGCAGCCCACGGCGCTCTCGCCATGACCACCCCCGGCGACACCACCATGGCAAGCAAGAAAGAAGTAGAAGCCATTATGGGCGGCGCCGGAGCCAGAGTTCAGCGGTAAACGGAAAGGAGAGACCCATGAAGAGACATTTGCGGAAAATTGCCGCACTTCTCATTCTTGTGGTGCTGGCAGGTATTCTCGCAGGATGTGGTTCCGGAACCGAGAAAAAAGCACGGATTGTCCGGATCGGGCACAATCAGTCCACCAACCACCCCACCCACATTGCACTTGCGGCATTCCAGGACTTCATCAACGAAAAGCTGGGCGATAAGTATCGGGTAGAGGTCTATCCCAACGAGCTTCTGGGTTCCCAGAACAATATGGTCCAGCTGACCCAGACCGGCGCCATCGATTTCTGTGTGGCAAGCAACGCAATTCTGGATACCTTCAGCAAAAACTACGAGATTTTCAACCTGCCCTACCTCTTTGCCAGCCAGGAAGCCTATGAGCACGTCATGGACGACCCCGCGGTTACAGGCCCCATCTTTGAGTCCACCAAGGAGGCCGGTTTCTCGGCAGTTACCTGGCTGGATGCAGGCACCCGGAACTTCTACACGGTCAGCAAGGCCATTGAGACCCCGGCAGACCTGAAGGGCATGAAAATTCGGGTTCAGCAGTCCCCCATCAATGTGGAAATGATGAAGCTTTTAGGCGGCTCTGCCACACCAATGGGCTTTGGCGAAGTTTACACGGCGCTCCAGTCCAAAATCATTGACGGTGCGGAAAACAACGAGCTTGCTCTGACGGACAACGGTCACGGCGATGTGTGCAAATTCTATTCCTACGATATGCATCAGATGATCCCCGACATCCTCATCGGCAACAACGCCTTCCTGGATGGACTGACAGCCGAGGACAGAGCCATTTTTGAAGAGGGCTTCCAGCTTATCAACAAGGTCCAGCGGGAAAAGTGGAGCGAATCCGTGGAGGCCGCTAAGACCAAGGCCCAAAACGAGCAGAATGTCCAGTTCTTCTATCCGGACACCAAGCCCTTTGAGGAGGCCTGTAAGCCCCTTCATCAGTCGGTGCTGCAGAAAAATCCTGGTTTGCAGGCAACCTATGATGCCATTCAGAAGTACAACCAGGAATTCCCGTCCACCGGAAAGTAGGAGGTCGTCATGCAAAAATTAAGAAATGCGCTGAATCAGATTTTAAATGTGCTCACCGGGGTCAGCTTTCTGGTGATGGTGGCCATCACCACCTGGCAGGTCGTGGCGAGATACATTTTAGGCAGCCCCTCCACCTGGTCCGAAGAGCTGGTCTCCTATATGTTTGCCTGGGCTTCTCTCTTCGGTGCCTGCCTGGTCACGGGCGAACGGGGACACATGAACATCCCCATTCTGGTGGAAAAGCTCCCGGAAAAAGGCCAGAAGGTCATGGCAGTTCTGGGAGAGCTTATCGCCCTTGCCTTCTCCATTATCATCTTGCTGATTGGCGGCACCCAGATCACCAAGCTCGCCATGGGCCAGCTGACCTCTTCCCTGGGCGTGGTTGTGGGCGTGTTCTACTTTGCTCTGCCTGTGGCTGGCGTGCTGAACAGCGTCTACTGCATCCTGAATATCGTTGATATCTTTAAGAACGGACTTCCCGCCCAGGGGCAGGAAGAGACGGAGGTGTAACCCATGGCAATGCAATCCCTGGCAATTATTATTCTGGTCCTGGCGGGACTTCTGATTCTGGGCGTCCCCATCTCCTATGCCATTGGCATTTCCGCCCTTTCCGCCATTGTGGCCAGCGTTCCCGCAGGCGTTTCCGTTCTGACCGCGGCTCAGAGAACCTTTGTGGGCATGAGCAGTTTCAGCCTTACCGCCATCCCCTTCTTCATTCTGGCGGGCAACCTCATGAATCAAGGCGGTATCGCCAAACGACTTGTGAACTTTGTGCTTGCCATTCTGGGTAAGCTCCCCGGCTCTCTGCTGGTGACCAACGTGGGCGCCAATGCGCTCTTCGGCGCCATCTCCGGCTCCGCCTCCGCCGCAGCTGCCGCCGTTGGCAGCATGGTGAAAGACGGCGAAAAAGAGCAGGGTTATGACCCCGCTGTCTGCGCCGCCACCAACGGTGCCTCCGCACCTGCTGGCCTTCTGATTCCGCCCTCCAACGCACTGATCACTTTCTCCCTGGCCTCCGGCGGCACCTCCGTAGCCGCTCTGTTCCTGGCAGGTTACGTTCCCGGCATTATCTGGTCCCTGGCCTGCCTGGTGGTTGCCATCCTCATTGCCAAAAAACGCGGCTACCACGGTCAGGCAGGAAAATTCAGCTGGTGGAATCTGCTTATTGCCACCCTGCAGGCCATTCCCGCCCTGTCTCTCATTGTTCTGGTCATCGGCGGCATCGTGGGCGGCATCTTTACCGCCACAGAGGGCGCGGCCATTTCCGTGGTCTATTCCTTGATTCTCTCCATCTGCTACCGCAGCATCACCCTCAAGAGCTTCTGGAAAATTGTCATTGACAGCGCCAAGGTCAGCGGCATGATTGTATTCCTCATCGGCGTGTCCAATATCCTCGGCTGGGTTATGGCATTCACCCAGATTCCCCAGGCCATTTCCGCGGCGCTGCTGGGCATCACCACCAATAAAATCATCATTCTTCTCATTATGAATCTGATTTTGCTGGTAGCCGGCACCTTCATGGACGTGACCCCGGCCATTCTGATTTTCACCCCGCTGTTCCTGCCCATTGTGAAAACCTTCGGTATGGATCCCGTGCAGTTCGGTCTCATTCTTGTGTACAACCTCTGCATCGGAAACATCACGCCTCCCGTGGGCAACACCCTGTTTGTGTCCATCAAGGTTGGCAGGTCTTCCCTGTCCAAAGTCATGCCCTATATGCTCATGTACTATGTGGCAATTCTCATTGGTCTTCTGCTTGTGACCTTTGTGCCTCTGGTGAGCACCGGACTGCCCATGGCCGCCGGACTTTTGTAAACGCTTCCCATTATAATTGTGCCGGAGGATTCCCTCCGGCACGAATTTTTGTAAAAAACCGCCCCAGGCTCAGCCTGGGGCGGTTTGAACTGCGGATGGGTTTTTACAGCACCCCAAGGGCGCCGAGAATGAGATAGACGATGGTACCCACAATGCCCGAGCCGAAAATAATCGTGATGGCGCTGAGCTTGTATTTTCGGAGCAGGAACAGGCAGACACAGAACAGAACGCCTTCCACCACCCGGAAGGATGAGAGCTGCACTTCAAACAGGGAGGCATTGAAGAGGGCCAGCAGGAGCAGAGACAAGCCCGCCGATGCAATCATGGCCACAATCGCCGGGCGCAGTCCGGTGAGGATGCCCTGCATGGTACGCAGGCTCCGGTATTTCATGTACAGGAAGCTGAGCAGCAGCACGATGATGAAGGAGGGCATGATACAGCCCAGGGTGCAGAGAATTGCGCCGGGGAGTCCCGCAATCTGCTGGCCCACAAAGGTGGCGCTGTTCACCGCAATGGGGCCGGGGGTCATTTCCGCAATGGTAATAAGGTCCGCAAACTGGCTCATTTCCAGCCAGCCGTTGGCTTCCACAATCTGGCTCTGAATCAGGGGCACCGCCGCATAGCCGCCGCCGAAGCTAAAGAGGCCGATCTGAAAAAACGCCCAGAACATCCGTAAATAGATCATGCTTTCTTCCCCTTTCTGTCTTCCCACAAAACGGTTCCCAAACCAATGGCTCCGCAGATCAGAATAATGACAATGGCGCTGACCTTGAAGAAGCAGGTGGCAATAAAGGCGGCAACCATCAGGGTGATCCACAGGGCGCTTTTTGTTTTGAAAATGTTCTTCGCCAGGTCAATGACCACGCTGCAGATCACAGCCGCTACGCCGGCCCGCATAACTTGCAGCGCAATGGCAATGACTGCATTGTCCTTGAACTGATTATAGAACAGGGAAATAATGGAAATGATAATCAGCGGCGGCAGAACGGCAGCCAGGGCGCAGACCACAGCACCCCAGAATTTCATCAGCCGATAGCCCACCACAATGGCGATATTGACGCCCAGGGCTCCCGGCGAGGACTGGGCAATGGCTGTCATATCCAGCATTTCTTCTTCCCCGAGCCAGCGGAGCTTTTCCACAAATTTCTGCTTCATCATACCGATGATGACAAAGCCTCCGCCAAAGGTACTGGCGCTGAGGGCCAGGGTGATGGTAAAAAGTTTCCAGTAAATCTCCCTGGGTTTCAGCTTCTGCAACGGTGTTTCTGTAGGCTGATTTTCCATAATTTCTCCCTTCTGCCGATTGGACAGCGGCATTTCCGATGACTTCCAAATTTCTGACATCGTCTATTATAATCCTTTTTCTCAGAATTTGCAAGGGAAACCCGAAGGGGACCACAGCCTCCCCTGTAGGTGTTACAATGATGTGTGACAAATAGAAAAAAGAAGAGCGAATAGGAGTGACCTGTGTTAAGGTTAAGTTGCTCAGACCAAACCGAAAGGCAGGTGTCACCCTATTCGCCATGGATAAGATAA
>DVJG01000081.1 GCA_018710805.1 Candidatus Faecousia faecipullorum | reverse complement strand
ACGAAAAAATCCTTCATCACCCCCACGGCCAGCATGACGGTGCATCCGGTGCGGATGACGGGACTGGTGGTAGGTGCGCCTCAGACCTTCCGGTATTTCCAGCGCATTCAGGAGCAGATCGCGGACTTCGTCACTGCCAACTCCTGCATCAGCCGTGCCGACTTTGAACACTATATGATGGCCACCGGAGAAATGGCAACGGACGTGGGCACCATCCTCTACGGCAAAGAGGCCGTGGCCTCTGGTCTCATTGACAAGCTGGGAGGCCTCAGCGATGCCCTTGCCGCTCTGCACAAGATGATTGAAATGCAGAAAAAGTGAATTTCCCGGCAACCGCCAAACCGCGGTTGCCATTTCTGCGTCCTCCGAAAAAAAGACTGGAAATCCTTGCAAAAATATGATATTATAAACTGAAATATTTTGGAAAGGAGGCGCCCGAATGGACTTTACCTGGCTGCAAAGTCTACTATATGGTTTTCTTGCGGGGCTTACAGAAATCTTTCCCGTTTCCGCTCAAGTCCATAAGGTCCTTCTGGTGAAATTTTTCGGCACCGAGGGGACAACGGAATTTTTGGACTTTCTCATCCATATTGCCGTGCTTGGGGGACTGTATGTTAGCTGCCGGGGCCAGCTTGTCCGCATTTCCCGGGCCCGGGCATTGGCCCGGATACCCAAGAACCGCCGCAAGCGCCCTCTGGACATCCGGACCCTCATGGACGTTAAGCTTCTGCAAACCATGCTGATTCCCGTTATCCCGGCACTGTTTGCCTATCAGTGGACCTTCTCTTTCAAAAATAGGCTTATTCTTCTGTCGGCCTTTTTGTTCCTCAACGGCGTTATGCTGTATGTACCCCAGTTCCTGCCCAGCGGAAACAAGGACGCCCGGAATATGTCCCATGCGGAGGGTTTTTTCATAGGGCTCGGCGGTGCGGCGGCGGTGCTTCCCGGCATTTCTGCCATCGGCGCCAGCACTTCCATTGCCTCGGTCTGCGGCGCAGACCGGAGCTACAGTTTGAATATGGCTCTGCTTATGGATATGGTCCTGACTGCCGGTTTCCTTGTGGTTGACTTGATTGCTGTGTTCACAAACGGCGTGGGAACCTTCAGCTTCCTGATCTTCCTGCGGTATCTGATCTCCGCGGGACTTGCCTTTGCGGCAACGCTTCTGGCGGTTCGTCTGCTGCGGATGCTTGCGGCGAAACATACCTTTGCACTCTTCGGGCTATACAGCTTCGGTGTGGCCCTGTTTACCTTTATTCTGAATCTGATGGCATAAGGAGGAACTCCATGGCCCCGAAAAAAGGCTCCACCCGGGCGGAATCCCAGGTCACGGATACAAAAAAGAAAGCTTCCCAATCTTCCGGGAAGTCCAAGAATTCTGCGAAAAAAACCAAGAAGCAGCCCGCTGTCCGGACGGAATACCAGAATATGATCCCGGCGGAATTTATCGTTGCATTCTTCAGCCTGTGCCTCTTTGTTCTCTTTGTTTTCCTGTCGTTCAATTCCGAAGGGGCCCTTCTGAAAGTTACCAAATCTGTGGTCCTGGGTCTCATAGGCCAGGCGGGATTTTACATTTCCATTCCGGCGCTTCTGTATCTGACCATCATCAACACCTTTGGACGAAAGATGGCTGTTCAGATGCGAAGCGTATGCACCGTGGTTTTTGTGTTCCTCTGCGGCGCCATTTATCACCTGTTTGTGCAGAAGTATGACCTTTCCTCTGGGCTAAAGCTGTTCGCCGACCTCTATATGGGCGGCGCAACGGGTACCACCGGAGGGGTCCTCTGCGGGTCCATTGCTTACCTTTTGCGGTGGGCCTGCGGAAAGTCTTTTTCCCTTTTGATTCTTGTGGTTGGGGCGGTGCTGACCCTTCTGGGCGCCATGCAGATTACCATTCCCAGCCTCATCCGGGCCATTGCCAACCGCCCAAGAGACGACTGGCAGGACAACGACGCAGAGGATTATATTGAGCCTGCTGCCATTGTGGTCAACCGCATTGCCACCAAGCAGATTGAGCATAAACGTCAGAAGAGGGAGAAGCTGATGGCACCCAAGGAGGAGCCGGAACCCATTGCGGCCCCTGCACCTCAGCGTCTGGCGCCTAAGCCTGCGGTGCAAAGGCAGCAGCCTGCCCCTGCTCCGGTTCCTGAGCAGCCTCCGGTACAGGATACGGTCAAGCAGGTTCCCGGCAAAGGCGCGGCCTTTATGAGCCGAATTGACGAGGAGATCAGTGCTCCCCTGGCAGGCACCGCGGCATATGTCCGGGAGGACATCCCCTCGGTGTTTGACGAGCCTGTGGCGCCGCTGAACCCGGTCCGTGTGGAGGCGGAACCCATGGAGCCGCCCATTCCTGCAAAAATGCCGTCGCTGGATATGCATAAACCCCTTGCCCCTGCACCGAAAATGGAAAAGCCCAAGGCGGAGCCGAAAAAAGTAACGGCAAAAGAGACGGAAACCTCTGCCCAGCAGGTGGAGCGGGAGATTGCCAAAGGGCAAAGCGTCCCCCCGAGCGAATATGATTTCCCGCCCATTGACCTTCTGAACAAGCCCGTCCGCAGCGGCGCCGACGGCACCGAGGAAATGCGGGAAAATTCCCGCCGCCTGAACGAAACCCTGGCCAGCTTCAATATTGACGCCCACATCATCAACGTCACCCGGGGCCCCAGTGTCACAAGATATGAGGTGGAGTTGGATAAAGGCGTGCGGCTCAATAAGCTCACCGGCTGTGCCGACGACATCGCCCTGAGCTTGGGTGCTTCCGGCGTCCGCATTGCCGCCGTGCCCGGGAAGATATCCGTGGTGGGCATCGAGGTCCCCAACCGGGCTGTCACCACCGTGTCCCTGCGGGAAGTCATCGATTCTTCCGAATTTACCAAGGCCAAATCCAAAACCTCCATCTCTCTTGGCAAGAGCATCGACGGCAACTGCGTGGTGGGAAACATTGCGAAAATGCCTCACTTGCTCATTGCGGGCACCACCGGCTCCGGTAAGTCCGTGTGCATGAATTCCATCATCATCAGCCTGCTTTTCAAGGCCGGCCCCGAAGATGTGAAGCTTATCATGGTGGACCCCAAAATGGTGGAGCTTGGCATTTATAACGGCATTCCCCATCTGCTGATTCCCGTGGTCACGGACCCCAAAAAGGCCGCAGGGTCTCTGCAATGGGCTGTGACGGAGATGCTCCGCCGCTATAAAATGATGTCCGACTTGGGCGTTCGGGACCTGGAATCCTACAATTCCATTGTCACCGCCGAAGAGGACGGTCAGAAACTCTCCCAGGTGGTCATTATCATCGACGAGCTGGCGGACCTCATGATGGTTGCCGCCAAAGAGGTGGAGGACTCCATCTGCCGCATTGCCCAGATGGGCCGTGCCGCCGGAATGCACCTGCTCATCGCCACCCAGCGGCCCTCTGCCAACGTCATTACGGGCCTCATGAAGGCCAACATTCCCTCCCGCATCGCCTTCTCCGTGGCTTCCGCCATGGAATCCCGTATCATTCTGGACACCATGGGCGCGGAAAAGCTGGTGGGCAAGGGCGATATGCTCTATGCACCCATTGGCTGCGGAAAGCCCCTCCGGGTCCAGGGCTGTTTTGTCACGGACAGCGAGGTGGAGAAGGTTGCCGAATACGTCAAGTCCCACTACCATGCCGACTACGACCAGCAGGTCCTGACGGAAATTGAAAAGAAGGCAAAACAGGCCGGCAGCGGAAAGACCCCAGCCGCCAGCGTCTCGGACCCGGATCCCAGCGATGAGGAGCTGGAAGGGGATGATATGCTTCCCGCCGCCGTGGACGTCATTCTGGAAACCGGACAGGCTTCTGTTTCCATGCTCCAGCGGCGTCTGAAACTGGGCTACGCCCGGGCCGCCAGAATCGTGGACGAAATGGAAGAGAAGGGCATCGTCGGTCCTTTCCAGGGCTCCAAACCCCGGGCCATCCTCATTACCAAAGA
>DVJG01000080.1 GCA_018710805.1 Candidatus Faecousia faecipullorum | reverse complement strand
TGGAACTGCTCCAGGTATTCCCGGACGTCCTCGGCTTCCAGCTCCACTTCCCGGTCCTGATAGTCATAGATTTCGGAGAAAGCATCCAGGGACCAGTATTCGGCGCCGCAGGCAAATTCCGGCTTTCCCTGATTGGTCAGGTAGGTCATAACATCCTCCAGGTCCTCCCGGAGAATGCGGATGTCCATGCCTGCCTTCTGCCAATCCTGGGGGAAGGCGTAGTAAACAGGGAAGTCAAACCGAAGGGGCAGGACATATCTGGCCTTTCCCAGTTTGCCTGCGTCCATGACCTGGGTGTTGAGCTCCTCTTTCTGGAGGTCCGTATCCTTGTCATAGAATTCCCCTATATCCAGGAAGGTTCCGTCCTCCATGGAAAGGCGCACATCGCCGAAAAGGGGTTCGATTTTCTGGTAGGTAAATCCTGTGTTCCGATCCGTAATCAGAACATTGCTGGTGGGGAGCAGGTACAAATCAGGGCCTTTGCCCTGGGCGATCTTCTGCCGCAGGTCCGAAAGGCAGGCGGCCCGTTCTTTTTCCGATGCGGGCAGGATGTCCATGCGGATGGTAAGGTTTTTATGTTCTTTCTCATAGGCGTCTATGAGATTTTCCGCCACGGCGTTCATGCCGTCGGAAACAGTTTCCTCGGTAACGAGCCAAAGGGTGACATTTTCCTCAGCAAAGGCCGGCACAGCCAGACCCGTGAGAAGGCACAGAGCCAGAAGGCTGCACAGGAGCTTTGAAAAACCACGAAATACTGCTTTCTTCACGTGAAACCATTCCTTTCTTCTGTTTTATTGTAAGGTTTCTGCCAAATCAGGAACCTTCTGGTTTCAGTATAACAGACATTTGGGATGGGTCAAGAGAACCGAGGCAATCTTAAGAAAGTCTTAGTAAAAATATAACTCTTTTCTGTCTGCCGGGCGGTTTTCCAATGCCTCACCCCGTTCCTCTGGCCAGGGCGATGATGGCGTCGGCCAGGGCGTTGGCGGCAATGACTGCCTCTTGGTAGCTGTTTCCCGCGGCACCCACCTCCACCAGCAGAGCCCCGGGGCACAGGTCCTGGTTATACCTTGCTCCCCGCAGCTGCAGGGGCCGGGTGATTCCCGGGTGCTGGCGTTCCAGCTGGGCGTGGAGCTTCAGGCCCAGGCTGAGATTATGTTCGTAGGCGTCGTGGTTGGTGCCCATGACCACCATGAGCTGGGCACTTTCCTGACCGTCCACGGTGGCCAGGGTACGCATCTGGTGTCCCCCGGTGCCTGCCGCATCCCGGTGGAGGTCCAGCACCAGCTGTATGCCCGGATTGTCGGCCAGTATCTGCTCCATGGTCTGCCGGGCGTCCACATAGGAGCCGTTGTAGGATGGGTAGTCATGAATTTCCCGGTCCTGGATGACGCCGATGCCTGCGGCCTCAAGACGGTCCTTTACAATGGCGCCGATGGAGAGCATATTGTAGTTTTCATCCAGGGTGCGCCAGGCGGCGCTCTCCACATAGTCCTCCCCATGCCGGGTGTAGCTTTCCGTGGAGTGGGTGTGCAGAATCAGCACCGTAGGCACCGCCGCCCGGAGGTCCCAGCTCAGCTTCTGCCGGAGCAGGGCCGGGATGTCCGGCTTTTTCGCCGTGGCCCAGAAAAGGGAAACCTGGTCCTCGGAAAAGCACGGAAGGGGGTCCTCCGGAAGGAATTCCAGAGAAGCCGGCGGGGATTCCACGAAATCCGGGGAAAAGGCCTCCAAATATGGAGAAAACCGGACTTCTCGTCCGGTTTCTATAGAGATCAGTATGGCGGCGGTTTCGGACCTGGTCAGCCAGTCCAGGAGCCTTTCCGGAAGGCCCGACCCTGAAAGCCGGAGGCACAGCGACAGCAAAATCGCCGTAAGTCCCACCCGAAGCGACCGATTCTGGGTCATTTGCCCGCCTCCCCCATGTAAAATCATACCGCTGCCGCAAAATACCATGCAGCCGCAAGCCCTTTCCCGCAAAAAGGGCCCTTATGTTTCCTCCGTCGGTTTTTTCCTCCACTTTGGTCTGCTTTTCAGCACCACCCGCAGGTTCCGGAAGAATTCCGTAAGTAGCGCTCCGCATTCCGCCTCCCGGACCCCTGCCTCCACCTGGGGACGGTGGTTGAATCCCATGTCGAACAGGGCGCACCGGGAACGGACCGCCCCGCACTTGGGGTCCCCGGCGCCGTAGACCACCCGGGGAATCCGGGCGTTTACAATGGCTCCGGCGCACATGGGGCAGGGCTCCAGGGTCACATACAGGGTACACTCCCACAGCCGCCAGCCGCCCAGGGTCTTGCAGGCCTCGTTGATGGCCTCAAGCTCCGCATGGCACAGGGCGTTTTTCCCCGCCTCCCGGCGGTTGCGGCCCCGGCCCACGATGGTCTCTCCCCGGGTGATGACGCACCCCACAGGCACCTCGCCTGCGTCAAAGGCCTCCCGGGCCAGCTTCAGGGCCTCGTCCATAAACCGTTCGTCCATTGCCATTCCTCCTTTTTCTCTATGGTATCACCCATCAGGGAAAAAGGAAAGTGGGAATTTCCGACGGGGTCATTATAGCACAGGCCCCGAAAGAGAATTGTCGTTTAAGGTCCGACAGCGAAAAGTCCGGGGCTATGGTATGCTGGAGCCAGAAAGGAGGGGGAATATGTTTGAATCGACCCTCTATTATGACCCCCAGCAAGCGTTTTTCTGGCTCTGCCCGGACTGCGGCAGGGAATGCTACGGGGAAAGCTGTCCCCGGTGCGGGAGGTGGGAGACATGACCCTGGCAGACCTGGCACCCGGATACGAAGCGGCGGCGGAGCTTCTGCGGCGGCGGCTGGCATACCTGCGCCGGGAGCTTCAAAAAGCCCAGACGGCGGAGGAAATTTTCCATCTCAAGCGCCGGATTGCCGAACTCAGCCCCATGCTTACGGAGATGAACGAACTGGCGGAACTCACCGCCCACTACTATGACAGGGGGTACTATCGCAGTGAAAAATATACCCTATGAGGGACCCAGACTTCCTCCGGCGGTGCAGAAAAAGCGCATGGCCAAGGCCATTCAAGGGGGCCTCACCCAGTGCCAGCGGGAGATTCTGCTTTCCTACTACGGCGGCAAGACCATGGCCCAGATTGCCCGGGAACGGGGCATCAACAAAAGCACCGTCTGCCGCACGGTACATCGGGCCGAAAATCGGCTGAGAAAGCTTCTGCGGTACTAAATAAAGGCAGCGGCATAGCAATTCAATTTACTCTTTTAGGAAATTCCTCAGCTTGTCAAAAAAGTCTCGCAGAGTTTGCCGCCTGGGGCGGCAAATGAAATTCAATGCGTTTTCTGCCGGGGCGTGTACCTGGCAGAAAACACATCTCAGGCTGCAAGTGTGGAATTAGTCCCCCCTTCGGGGGGACTAATTATGCGCGCAGCAGACTGCAAAAGTTTGTCGGAAAAGCCCGCAGGGGTTTTTCGACAGTCTAAA
>DVJG01000079.1 GCA_018710805.1 Candidatus Faecousia faecipullorum | reverse complement strand
ATGCACTGCTCCGCCAACACCGATATGAACGGGGAGAACACCGCCCTCTTCTTCGGCCTGTCCGGCACCGGCAAGACCACCCTCTCCACCGATCCCAAGCGTCTCCTCATCGGCGATGACGAGCACGGCTGGGACGACAACGGTGTCTTCAACTTCGAGGGCGGCTGCTACGCCAAGGTCATCAACCTGGATAAGGAGTCCGAGCCCGACATCTACAACGCCATCCGCCGCAACGCTCTGCTGGAGAACGTCACCGTGGACGAAAACGGCAAGATCGACTTCACCGACAAGTCCGTCACCGAGAACACCCGTGTGTCCTACCCCATCAACCACATCGAGAAGATCGTCCGTCCTGTATCCGCCGCTCCCGCTGCCAAGAACGTGATCTTCCTGTCCGCTGACGCCTTCGGCGTGCTGCCTCCCGTGTCCGTGCTGACCCCCGAGCAGGCTCAGTACTACTTCCTGTCCGGCTTTACCTCCAAGCTGGCCGGCACCGAGCGCGGCATCACCGAGCCCACTCCCACCTTCTCCGCCTGCTTCGGCCAGGCCTTCCTGGAGCTGCATCCCACCAAGTACGCCGAAGAGCTGGTCAAGAAGATGGAGAAGTCCGGCGCCAAGGCCTACCTGGTCAACACCGGCTGGAACGGCACCGGCAAGCGTATCTCCATTAAGGATACCCGCGGCATCATCGACGCCATCCTGGACGGCTCCATCCTGAAGGCCGAGACCAAGACCATTCCTTACTTCAACCTGGCCGTTCCCACCGAGCTGCCCGGCGTGGACACCAACATTCTGGATCCCCGGAACACCTACGCCGATCCTTCCGAATGGGACAAGAAGGCCAAGGACCTGGCTGCCCGCTTCGAGAAGAACTTCGTCAAGTACACCGGCAACGACGCCGGCAAGGCTCTGGTCGCCGCTGGCCCCAAGGCTGAGTAATTGACCCAAACCCATCGTCTGATACGCCCTTGAACGCATAGGGGAGGGGCTTGCCCCTCCCCTGCTGCAGGGATGGAAAGGACGAGGCCGGGAGGGAGGAATCCCTCCCCGAAAGAATCATCTGCGCCGGGGAATGCTCCCCGGCCATTGATACAATCTGGGTTTTGGATTTTTCCGAACCTTATTCCTCGCGGTTTTCCGAAAGCGGCCTTAATGAGGCAGTTTTCGGAAGAAATACCTACATACGGCAGGCCATTGCCCCGTCAAGGTCTGTCTTAGAAAATCCAATCTACGGAGGTAACAACAAAATGGCTCAAAAAGTTCAGTTTGTAGAGACTGTGTTGCGTGACGCCAACCAGTCCCTCATCGCTACCCGCCTGCCCTACGACAAGTTCGCCCCCATGCTGGAGACCATCGACAACGCCGGTTACTACGCCATCGAGTGCTGGGGCGGCGCTACCTTCGACGTCTGTCTGCGCTACCTGAACGAGGACCCCTGGGAGAGACTGCGGAAGATCCGCGCCGCCGCTCCCAAGACCAAGCTCCAGATGCTCCTGCGGGGCCAGAACGTCCTGGGCTACTCCCACTACCCCGATGACTTCGTGAAGATGTTCGTCCAGAAGGCTGTGGAGAACGGCATCGACATCATCCGTATCTTCGACGCCCTGAACGACACCAACAACCTGAAGGTCGCCATGGAGGCCACCGTGAAGGCCGGCGCCATCGCTTCCGGCACCCTGTCCTACACCACCTCTCCCGTGCACACCCACAAGAAGTACGTGGAAATGGTCAACGAGCTGAAGGCCATGGGCGCTTCCACCATCTGCATCAAGGACATGGCCGGCATCATGGGTCCCCAGGAGGCTTACGACCTGGTCTCCGCCATTAAGGACGCCCATCCCGATATGCCCATCGACCTGCACACCCACTCCACCACGGGCCTGGCCTTCATGACCTACCTGAAGGCTGTGGAAGCCGGCGTGGACATCATCGACACCGCCATCTCCCCCTTCTCCGGCGGCACCAGCCAGCCCGCCACCGAGACCCTGGCCTACGCTCTGCGTCAGCTGGGCTATGAAGTGGACCTGGACGACAAGTGCACCAAGAAGATGGCCGACTACTTCAAGGGCGTTCGCGACGAGTTCATCAAGGACGGCGTCCTGATGCCCAAGTCCATGGCTACCGATACCCAGTGCCTGACCTACCAGATCCCCGGCGGTATGCTCTCCAACCTCCTGAGCCAGCTCAAGCAGGTCAACGCTCTGGACCGCTTTGACGAAGTTCTGGTGGAGACTCCCAAGGTCCGTAAGGATATGGGCTATCCTCCCCTGGTTACCCCCACCTCCCAGATGGTCGGCGTCCAGGCTGTCCGCAACGTTCTGGACGGCCAGCGCTACAAGTCCGTCTCCAAGGAGATCAAGGCTTACTGCCGCGGCGAGTACGGCCGTACCCCCGCTCCCATTGACCCCGAAATTCAGAAGCAGATTCTGGGCGATGAGCAGCCCCTGACCGGCCGCTACGCCGATACCCTGGAGCCCATCGTGGAAAAGAGCCGGGAAAAGCTGGGCGATCTTGCCAAGTCCGACGAGGATGTGCTCAGCTACGTGGCCTTCCCCAACCTGGCCGAGAAGTTCTTCGAGGAGCGCAAGGCCAAGGAAGAGAATGTCATGACCTACTCCATCGTGGAATGCTAAGGAGGATACCTCTATGATCTTAGCTTCCGCTCTGGACAGCATCGGCATCCTGGACGCCGCCATTGTGGCGCTTCTGGGCTACGTCGTTGTGTTCTTCGGCCTGATTCTTCTGATGATCGTCATTATGATCATGGGTAAGGCCTTTATTTCCAAGGATAAGAAAGCTTCTGCCAAGACCGTGGCTCCTGCCGCCGTCAAAGTCGAGGCCGCTCCCGTGGAGGCTCCCACCGCCCCCGGCACCGCTGGCCAGCTGAAGACCTTTGACGTTCCCCCCAAAACTGCCGCCATGCTCATGGCCATCGTAGCCGATAAGATGGGCAAACCCCTCAACGAGCTGCGCTTCATTTCCATCAAGGAGGTCAAATAATTATGAAATACAAAGTGACCCTGAACGGCACCACCTACGAGGTGGAGGTCGAAGCCGGTAAGGCCATGCTCCTGGACGAGTACGAGGCTGTGGCTCCTGCCGCCGCTCCCGCTGCTGCCCCCGCTGCTGCCCCCGCTGCTGCCCCCGCTGCCGCTCCTGCTGCTCCCGCCGCCCCCGCCGCTGCTCCCGCCGCCGCCCCCGCCGCTGCTCCCGCTGCTGCTCCTGCCGCTCCCGTGGCTGGCGAAGCCGTCAACGCTCCCATGCCCGGCAACATCCTGAAGGTTGCCGTCACCGCCGGACAGGCCGTGAAGGAAGGCGACCTGCTGGTGGTTCTGGAAGCCATGAAGATGGAGAACGAGATTTTCGCCCCCAAGGCCGGCACCGTTGCTCAGGTCCTGGTTGCTAAGGGCGCTACCGTTGACACCGGCGCTACTCTGGTTGTCCTCAACTAAGGAGGATATCCATGATCAATATTGGTGAAATTCTCCTGAATCTCTGGAATAAATCCGGTTTCGCCGCAATTTTTTCCGGATTTACTTCCGGCGGCTGGCAGTACCTGGTGATGCTGGTCATCGCCTGCGTGCTGCTGTACCTCGGCATCGTGAAGAAGTTTGAGCCCCTGCTGCTGGTAGGCATCGCCTTCGGCTGCCTGCTCTCCAACCTGCCTATGGGCGGATTGTATCACCAGGAGCTGTGGACGGCCTTCATGGACGAGAGCAGCGAATTCTATCACAGCTACGGCGAGATCATGCGCCAAGGCGGTCTGCTGGATATCTTCTACATCGGCGTCAAGACCTCCCTGTATCCCTGCCTGATCTTTATGGGCGTTGGCGCCATGACCGACTTCGGCCCTCTGCTGTCTAACCCCAAGAGCCTGCTGCTGGGCGCTGCCGCTCAGCTGGGCGTCTTCGCTGCCTTCTTCTGTGCTATCCTGCTGGGCTTCACCGGCTCCGAGGCTTCCTCCATCGGCATCATCGGCGGCGCCGACGGCCCCACCGCCATCTTCCTGACCTCCAAGCTGGCTCCCCATCTGCTTGGCGCCATTGCCGTGGCCGCCTACTCCTACATGGCTCTGATTCCTCTGATTCAGCCCCCCATTATGAATGCCCTGACCTCCGCCAAGGATCGGAAGATCAAGATGGTCCAGACCCGTGTGGTTTCCAAGACCGAGAAGATCGTCTTCCCCATTCTGGTCACCATTTTTGTGGCTCTGCTGCTGCCTGACACCGCTCCTCTGATCGGCTGCCTGATGCTGGGCAACCTCTTCAAGGAGACCGGCTGCACCGACCGCCTCAGCGACACCGTGCAGAACGCTATGATGAACATCATCACCATTCTGCTGTCCACCGCCGTGGGCGCCACCATGGTGGGCTCCACCTTCCTCACCGCCAGCACCCTGAAGATCGTTGTGCTGGGCGTGGTTGCCTTCGGTCTTTCCACCGCAGGCGGCCTGCTGGGCGGCAACGTCATGTGCAAGCTCACCGGCGGCAAGGTCAACCCCCTGATTGGTTCCGCAGGCGTGTCCGCCGTTCCCATGGCGGCCCGCGTGTCCAACGTCCAGGGTCAGAAGGCCAACCCCTCCAACTTCCTGCTGATGCACGCCATGGGCCCCAACGTGGCCGGCGTTATCGGCTCCGCCATCGCCGCCGGCTTCCTGCTGAGCGTCTTTGGCTAAGCAATTTAAAAAAAGGTGTCACTCTTCGGAGTGGCACCTTTTTGCTTGTCAAAATGCCTCCCCTGCTATTTTTGGCCGCCCTCTGTAGGGGAGGGATTTATCCCTCCCTTTCGGGCAAAGGCCAGCGCCTGCATAGCAGAACAAGAGGGAGGCATAAATGCCTCCCCCAGCTTGTCAAAAAAGCCTCGCAGAGTTTGCCGCCATTGGCGGCAAATAGAGTCCAATCCGTTTTCTGCCGGGGCGCACCCCAGGGTGGCCTCTCTTGCTCCTTCGGAGCAATTCACCTTCTGTACCTGGCAGAAAACACTTCTCAGACTGCAAGTGTGGAATTTGTCCCCCACCGGGGGGCAAATTATGCGCGCAGCAGGCTGCCAGAGTTTGTCGGAAAAGCCCAAAGGGGTTTTTCGACAGTCTCAGGGAGGCATAAATGCCTCCCCTACTGTGTATCACCGTTTCTTCATGGCTCCTTTTTCCAGGGCTGGCTTTTTTCTCTTTACTTTACCCTTTGCTTGTACTAAAATAACGGTAAAAGGAGGGATGCGCTATGGCAATGTTTGACGATCCCAGAAAGTATCTGCGGAAGATGGATGAGGAGCTCCGGGCGGAGCGTGAGGAAGAGGACCAGGCCGCCTTTAATGCCAGCCTGGATGCGCTTTTAACCGAGGACACCCCGGAAAACGACTGGCTCCGGGAGGTGGAGGCCCTTTTAAATGAAAAGCCCGACACCGTGAGCTTCCAGCCCTCCCCGGGAAAAACCCAGGCCGATATCCGCAGCGCCCAGCTGGACCCCCAGGACCACCGCATGGTCCGGGAGGAGGCCCCGAAAAAGAAAAAAGGCGTGGGAGGACTTCTGCTTCTGCTGTTTCTGGAGCTTGCCGCCATTGGCGGCATTGTGCTGTGGTGGATTGGATGGCTGAACTGAAACCCACAGGCCGGTTTGCTCCCACGCCCTCGGGGCGGATGCACCTGGGAAACGTGTTTTCGGCCCTGCTGGCCTGGGCTTCGGTCCGGAGCCGGGACGGGGAAATGGTGCTTCGCATGGAGGACCTGGACACCCAGCGGACCAGCGGGGAATTTGCGGAAATTTTGCGGCAGGACCTTCGCTGGCTGGGCCTGGACTGGGACCGGGAAACCCCGGCCCAGAGCACCCGGTCAGACATTTATGATACATACTTTCGGATTCTTTACGAAAAGGGCCTTCTCTATCCCTGCTACTGCACCAGAAGCCAGTTGCACAGCGCCGACGCTCCCCATCTCTCCGACGGGACCTACGTCTATCCCGGCACCTGTCGGAATCTGACGGAGGCGGAGCGGGCCGCCTTCCGGCGGGACCCGGCCTGGCGGGTCATGGTTCCGGACCGGCAGTGGGTGGTGGAGGACCTGGTCCAGGGGGTGTCCCGCTGGAACCTAGCCCGGGACTGCGGGGATATGGTGGTGCGCCGGGCTGACGGGGTGTATGTCTATCAGCTGGCGGTCACCGTGGACGACGGCCTCGCCGGGGTCACGGAGGTGGTCCGGGGCATGGACCTGCTGTCCTCGGCCCCAAGGCAGATGTATCTCCAGGAACTCTTCGGATTTTCCCACCCCTCCTATGCCCATGTGCCCATGCTTCTTGCCTCCGACGGACGGCGGCTCAGCAAGCGGGACAGGGACCTGGACCTGGGGGTTCTCCGGACAAGGGTCACCCCTCAGCGGCTCATCGGAAAGCTCTGCTATGCCGCAGGGATCATCGACCAGGACACAGACCTCAGCGCCCGGGAGCTGGCAGGGCTGTTCTCCTGGGAAAAGGTGGCCGGGGAGAGCATTTTCTTTGAGGGAAGCACCCTATAATTGGCCTTGCTTTCTCTATTTTTATGGGTTATAATACCCATAGCAGACCCTACAATATAGAATAAGGAGATCATGGATCATGGCAAAGAAACCGGTACTCGTTGTCTTGGCCGCCGGTATGGGCAGCCGCTACGGCGGACTCAAGCAGATCGACCCCGTGGGCAGCCAGGGCGAGGCCATTCTGGACTACTCCATTTACGACGCCCATCAGGCGGGCTTTGACACTGTGGTTCTCATCATCAAGGAAGCCATCCGGGAGGACTTCATGACCACCGTTGGCAAGCGCCTGGAAAAGGCCCCTGTGGAAATTCGCTATGCCTATCAGGAGTTGGACAACCTGCCCGCAGGCTTTACCCTTCCCGAGGGACGCACCAAGCCCTGGGGCACGGCTCACGCAGTGATGTCCGCCGCCAAGGCCATTGACGGCGCCCCCTTCGTGGTCATCAATGCCGACGACTACTACGGAAAGTCCGCCTACAAGGTCATTTACGACTACCTCTCCCGGAACACGGAGCCCAACGGCCACTGCATGGTGGGCTATGAGCTCAGCAAGACCGTCACCGACAACGGCAGCGTTGCCCGGGGCGTCTGCGTCACCAACGCCGAGGGCTACCTGACCGAGGTCACCGAGCGCACCCGGATTGAAAAGCAGGCAGACGGCATCCGCTTCACCGAGGACGGCGAGCACTGGGTGGACCTGGCTCCCGACACCACCGTGTCCATGAATATGTGGGGCTTTATGCCCAGCATGCTGGACGAAATGGCCGCCCGGTTCCCCAAGTTCCTGGAAAAAGCCATGCCCACCAACCCCCTGAAGTGCGAATACTTCCTGCCCATTCCCGTGGCCCAGCTCATTGAGGAAGGCAAGGCCTCTGTGAAGGTCCTGACCTCTCCCGACCGCTGGTTCGGCGTGACCTACGCCGCGGACAAGCCTATGGTGGTCAACGCCCTGAAGAAAATGACCGAGGAAGGCAAGTACCCCAACGGACTGTGGGGCTGAATCTTATAACAGAACCGCCGATGGAAAATCCATCGGCGGTTTTATTTTTGTCGACCTTGGAATGGATGCCGCACAAATTATTATTGAACACCTCTTGACAATCACGCAACCATATGATATTATCAATTCATCCGATAAACATGGTTTTGGGAATGCAGAAAGGAGGTTCCCATGGAGCGTTTTTTACCAGGGACCACCCTGGGGCTTGATGACGAAGCCGGCAGCCCGGAGATGCGTATCAAGTCCCTGTTCCTCGCCGGAGGACTGACCCTGAGCCAGGTGGCCAGCGTCACAGGGCTGGAGCCCTACACCGTACAGAACTGGGTCAAGCGGGGGTTTCTCTCGCCGCCCCAGAAAAAGCGCTACACCCTGGAACAGCTTTGCCGTCTCATCAACATCAACCTTCTCCGGGGCATCCTGCCCTTGGAGGAATCCCTGCACCTGATGGAGTATCTCAACGGCGACCTGGCAGACGAAAGCGACGATCTGGTGGCTGACTCCCAGCTGTATTTTCTCTTCGTGTCCCTTTTTGACCAGGTGCGAAGTTCCGAAGACCTGAACAACGCCCTGGATCGGCTTACCGCCGACTATTCCGACCCCGGCACCCGGGAGAAGCTGCGCCAGGTCCTGCGGGTCATGGACCTGTGCTGGGCAGCCAACTGCCTCCGGGCCAAAGCAGAAACCATCATGCAAACACTTTGAAAGGAGCAAACCAATATGGACGAAAACGGAACCTACTCCTGGCCTGGGAATCAGCCCACGCCGCCCCGTAAGAAATTCAGCTTCAAGCGCCTGGGCCGCAATGCCCTCATTGTGGTGCTGGTGCTCATTGGCCTGGGCATCGCCGGGACCTGCTTCTACACCGTGGACGACAAGCAGCAGGCCGTGGTCACCACCTTCGGCGCCGTCACCGACGTCACCGATGCCGGCGTTCACTTCAAGCTCCCCCTGGGCATCCAGCAGGTGGAAAAGGTGGACGTGAACGTCTACCAGAAAATCGAACTGGGCTACAACAGCCAGAACCCGGACTTCTTTGACGAAAGAGAAAGCGCCATGATCACCGGAGACTACAACATCGTCAACGTGGATTTCTTCGTGGAGTACAAAATCTCCGACCCGGTGCAGTTTCTCTACTCCTCCAACGACCCGGAACTGATTCTCCGCAACC
>DVJG01000078.1 GCA_018710805.1 Candidatus Faecousia faecipullorum | reverse complement strand
ATTATAGAAAAACATCCCAAAAGCGCAGAAAGCTTTTGGGATGTAATTTCCTTAATCAGTCAGCGACATAAGGCAGCAGAGCGATCTGACGGGCGCGCTTGATGGCGGTGGTCAGGTCACGCTGATGGGCGGCGCAGGTACCGGTGGTACGGCGGGGCAGAATCTTGCCGCGCTCGGACAGGTAACGGCGGAGCTTAGCGGTATCCTTATAATCGATGCTGGTCACCTTATCCACGCAGAAAGCGCAAACCTTCTTGCGCTTGCGGGGACGCATACGCTGTTCGTTAGCCATGGATTTTCCCTCCTTGTAAGTCTAGTAGAAAAGTTCTTTGTTAGAAGGGCAGCTGGGCGTCGTCATCTTCCAGCATCGCAAAATCCGATGCAGGAGCCGCTCCAGGGGCGGCGTAACTGCCATAGCTGGGGGCGGGTGCGGGGTTTCCGTAGGAATTGCCGCCGTAGCTGTTTCCGCCATAGCTGCCGGAGCCATAGCTGTTTCCGCCCTCGGAGTCCCGCTTGCTGTCACCGAAATAGGCATTTGCCACGATGATTTCAGCGGAAGTCCGTTTATTGCCTTCCTTGTCGGTCCAGTCCCGCATTTCGAGACGGCCGTCCACCACGATCATGCGGCCCTTGGTGAAGTACTTGGAGATAAACTCTCCGGTCTGACGCCAAGCGACGCAGTCGATGAAGTCGGCTTTTCTCTCGCCGCCGTCTTTGGGCTGGAAGTCCCGATCGACGGCCACACGGAAGCTGGTCACTGCCACACCGCTGCCGGTGCGACGCAGTTCCGGGTCACGGGTCAGACGACCCATGATGGTGATGTGGTTGAGCATGATTACTCCTCCACAGCGGTGGTCAGGCAGCGCATAACGCCTTCAGTAATCTTCATCACGCGCTCCAGCTCTGCGGGGAACTCGGGCTTGCACTCGAAGTTCATGAGAACGTAGTAGCCCTCGTTCAGGTCATTGACGGGGTAGGCCAGCCGACGCTTGCCCCACTCATCGATGTTGGTCAGAGTACCCTCCGCCTCCACCATTGCCTTGAACTTTTCCACAAGTGCTGCGGTGCCTTCCTCGCCCAGGGTGGGGTCGATGATGTAAAGCACCTCATACTTACCGGTGATCTTAGCCATGTTGATTGCACCTCCTTTTGGACTTTTGGCCCCCGGACCCGCCGGGAGCAAGGATTCTGCCATTGGCAGACTGATTTATTTTATCGGAAATTACCGCAAATGTCAATAGGCTTTTCCCTTAAAAATAATAAAAAATTAAGAAAATCCTAAGGACTTCCTAAGAAAGGATATGCTATAATGTCCCCAGCCACAAAAGGAAGGTGCAGATATGAAGACAAAAGAAAAAAAACGCATTTATCTGGCAGTGGCCGCCCTGCTGGCGGCCGCCGCAGTCATTCTGGGGGCAAAGCCCATGTATAACCTCTACCGGGACGTAAGCTTCGGCTGGACCGACCACACCGAAGCGGAATACGAGGTAAAGGAATTTGCCGAAAGCCACGGCATTTCCATAGGCGAATACCCCCAGTACATATTGGACCTCTACGAGAATAACCCCGAAACCCGGGATTTTGTCATGAACTATCCCTTCCGGGACCAGGCCCCGGAAGTGGACCTTGCCGCCTATCCCACGGACACGGTGCCCCTTTTCCTCCAGTGGGACCCCATGTGGGGATATGAAAAGTACGGTTCTTCCTGTATTGCCGTGGCCGGCTGCGGCCCCACCTGTCTTGCCATGGCGGGGTATTTCCTGACAGGAAACCCCCACATGACCCCGGACCAGGTGGCGAAGTTCGCCCAGAGAAACGGCTACTATGAGGCAGGCCTGGGCTCCTCCTGGACCCTCATCAGCGAGGGTGCGGAAAAGCTGGGCCTTACCGCCACGGAGCTTCCCCTGGTGAAAAAGAAGATTGTCTCGGCTCTGGAGGCCGGCAGCCCGGTGATTTTAGCCCTCCGGGCCGGAGATTTTACCAGTTCCGGTCACTACATCGTCCTATCCGGCGTGGAAGACGGCGCCTTCCGGGTCAATGACCCCAACAGCAAGGAGCGCTCCGCAAAACTGTGGACCTACGAAGAACTGGAAGGCCAGATCAGAAACATCTGGTCCATCTCCAAAAAAGCATAGGGAAGCTCTGATTAAATTGGCAAGGGCTGGCAGCAAAAGATTTTGGCTCAGACGAAGGTTCTGAAAATGGAGGAATACTGTATGTATTTCCCATTTTCAGAACTGCACGGATGGGGCAAAAGATTCGCTGCCCAGTCGAAGACGATTTATTCAGAGGTTCCCTTAGCCTCTTCTTCCGACTTTTCCCTTTTTTGAAAGCATCCCCCTGGTGTTTCGACAGCATTTTTACAGGAAACGTGTTAAGATTGGCACAGGTCAGCAGGACGCAGGCGAATGACCGCCGCCGTGGCATCGTCTTCCGCGCCCCCGCCAGCCATCTCCAGAATTTCCGCCGCCAACTCCCCAGGCGGCGCGTCCGGAGACAGTCTACTTTGGCGCAGGACCCCCTCTCCGTCCACGCCATCGCTGAGAAGAATCAGCACTTCCCCCCGACGAAGGGACAGCTTCACCACCGCCTCCCGGGTCTCCTCCACCGAGATTCCCGGCGGTGGGGTGGCTGTCCCGATTTTTTCTGCCCCGCTGCGGCGCAGAATCCAGGAGGGTGCTGCGCCCCACTTATAGACCTTGGCGAGGCCCGTCTGCAGGTCCACCTCCGCCATGTCCACGGTGACGGCCCCCGCCGCACCCCGCAGAGCCAGAAAGCTGTTGTAGGTGCGAAGCACGTGCTCCGGCGGGAACCCGGCCTGCAGCATCCGGCGGATGTAGGATGCCCCCATGGCACCCTCCTGGGCGGCTCCCAGGCCGGTGCCCATGCCGTCACACAAAAGCACATAGTACCGCTCCTCAGGCCCCGGGAAGGCCAGGCACCGATCTCCGTTGGCCTTCTCCTTCCCCTTGCTCCTGGCCGAGGCCTCCACCTGGAACCGGGCTGGGGCAGCCGATTCCTGCCTGGGGAGCCTGTCTGCCAGGGACCGGAGAAACTGGCTCAGAAAACGATACTGCTGCATAATGGCTCCCTGGTACTCCCGCTGCTGCTGCCGCATTCCTTTCAGGTCCTTCCATTGCTCCCGGGCCCGGTGGAGCTCGGGAATCAGCCGCCCGGGCTTGCGGCAGTCGGCGTCCAGGGGATTGAAGAGAAGGTCTTTCGTCAGGTTGTCCTTCTGGGCGCAGGCCTTCCGGGCCGAACAGGCTCCGCAGGCCCGGCTTCCTGCCTTGTCCAGAAGGGCCTGGACGTCAATGGGCGGCGGCTGAATCTCCGCCATGAGCCGCTGTCCTTCCGCCAGGGTCTCGGCTCCCAACTCCAGCCGGACCTGGGCAAAGCCCGTACCGCCCCGGCGCTGGTAAATCTGTGCCCGGGGCGGCAGGAAGCTTCCCAGGGCCCCTCCTGCCAGGAGCCCCGGCAGGGGCGTTGGGTCCCGGATGCCGCAGATGACCATGGCGGCAAGATAGCAGAAGGCCGGGGCGGCATTGCGCTGCCATTTGTGGGGCAGGGGCGCCAGCCTGAGAAAATAGGCCATGCACATCACCGCCGTCATGGGCACCGCCGTAATCTGGGCCAAATCCAGCCCCAGCCCCGCCAGAGCCGCCGCCGGGAACGCACCGCCTACGGACACAAGCCCCGCCGCCAGATACCCCGGGTTCCCATAGGGCCAGGGAGAGACCTGGGCCAGTGCCAGCACCGCAACGCCTCCCACCAGCCAGTCCGTCACCGCATCCCGGCAGGAGAAGGCCTGCATGAACAGCATGGTGCTCCCCAGAGCCAGGGCCACCCAAAGGGCATACACCGCCAGAGGCACTTTCTCATCCAGAATCAGCCGGAAGGCCAGGGCCGTGGCCGCCGTGAGGAAGGTCGACGCGAAAGGGAGCATCAGGGGCGCCTCCCGCCGCCGCTGCCCCACCATCACCGTCAGCGCCATGGCCACGGCGGCCCAGACAAAGCCCATGCGCCCGGCAAATCCCCAGAAAACCGGATACCCCACCATGGCCCCCAGGCCGATGAGCACCGCCTGCCATCCCGAAGCCCCGCAGATGAGGCCCAGGGCCAGGGGCTGGGGCTGTCCCATAAGGCTGGCGGCGCTGAGAAGAAAGCCGCTTCCCGCATATCCCGCCGCCGCGGCCCCGGCCCGGAGGGTGGGCGAAAGGCACAGCCGCTGCAATTCCCGCCGCCCTCGCCGCAAATAGGTTTCCACCATCATTCGTACACCACGTTCCTTTCCCCCTTGAGATAGAGCCATGGTATCACGGAGAGGCAAAATATTTCGTCGCATTCGATGCCTCCGAAAAATAAGTTCTGGCGGCATTTCCGGAGCCAATCTCTTCTTGCATACGGAGCACGACTTGTGTATAATAAAGGAAACTTTGATTAAATTGGCAAGAGCTGGCAGCAGAAGATTTTGGCTCAGCCGAAGGTTCTGAAAATGGAGGAATACTGTATGTATTTCCCATTTTCAGAACTGCACGGATGGGCCAAAAGATTGGCTGTCCAGCCGAAGACAATTTATTCAAAGGTTCCTAACGGAAAATTCCCCAGGGGAGGACCGGCAAATGCCACGAGAATTTG
This sequence comes from Candidatus Faecousia faecipullorum, assembly GCA_018710805.1. Lineage (GTDB taxonomy): Bacteria > Bacillota > Clostridia > Oscillospirales > Oscillospiraceae > Faecousia > Faecousia faecipullorum. The sequence goes on along the minus strand of DVJG01000078.1, from coordinate 2,938 downwards.
AGAAAAAATATGAAGCCTCGCCCCGGGAGCTGGCGGCCATCCGGGAGCGCTTCGGAAGCTTCACGGAAATCGCCATGGAAACCGCCTATTTTGACACCCCGGAAGGAGCCCTGCGGAAGCGGCACTGGATGCTCAGGCTCCGGCTGGAAAACGGAAAGGCTGTCTGTACCCTGAAAACCCCTCTGCCCGACGGCAGCCGTCAGGAGTGGGAAGTGGAAAATCCTTCCCTGGATGCCGCGGTTTTGGAATTATGTAAACTCGGTGGTCCTCGGGAACTGCTTTCCCTGACCGGACTGCAGAAGGTCTGCGCCGCCCGGTTCACCCGGCTGGCTTCCCTTTTGGAACTGCCCCAGTGTACCGTGGAATTGGCGCTGGACCAGGGGGTGTTCCTGGGCGGCGGCAGAGAGCAGCCCTTTTCCGAGCTGGAAGTGGAATTGAAGCAGGGCAGCGAAGAGGCTGCCGCCGCATTTGCGGCAGAACTGGCCCGGGAGTACGGCCTTCGGGAAGAGCCAAAAAGCAAGGTCCAGCGGGCCCTGGCCCTGGCGGGCCTTTGAAGGGAAGGTCCTTATGAAAAAATTCGTTTTCCTTCTTTTGATTCTCATGCTCACCCTCACCGCCTGCGGGAAATCCATTCCCAGTCTTTCCCAGGTGGAGGCCCATTCCGAAAGCTGGGCCAACAAACAGCTGGCGGGCTTTGCCTATGAAGACATCTGCAACGCCTGGGGAGAGCCCAGCGGTTCCCTTTTCGGACTGTGGGGCAGCATCTGGGAGCTGCCCGGCGGCGAAGACTATCTCACAGCGTATTTTCATCGCGATACGGGAATTCTGGACCATGTTAGGATTCAGCCTATGGAAAATTAACCCATTTGCAGGAGAGAGAAAAATGGCAAATTTACAGACCCTGTTTTCCAAATACCACCGCCTGGTGCTCTTCGACACGGAGACCACGGGGCTTCAATACAGCCGGGACGAGATCATCGAATTCGCCGCCATTGCGGTGGAGTCCGTTGACGGGGTGCCTACGGTGGTCCGGGAGTACGACGAACTGGTGGCTTTGTCCCCCGGAGGCTTCGTGCCGCCGAAAATCGAGGCCCTTACAGGCATCTCCACCCAGGACCTGCGGGAGCGGGGGCTCCCAAAAACCCGGGTCTGCCGGGACATTGCGGAGCTCATTTCTGGCAACACGTTGCTGCTTGCCTACAACGCCCACTTTGATCTGAGCTTCCTGTTCTACCTGCTGCTCCGGGACGGAGACCCGGCTATCCTCAAAGGCAAGGACAAGCTGGACCTGCTCACCGTTTACAAGGACCGCCACAGCTATCCCCATCGCCTCTGCAACGCCATCGAAACCTACGGTCTTCAGGACAAGGTGGTAAACTCCCACCGGGCCGTGGACGATGTGCTGGCCACCCTGGCCGTCATGGAGGCCATGGAAGCGGAAAAAGCCGATTTGGAGCATTATGTCAACCTGTTTGGCTACAATCCCAAATACGGCGTGGAGGGAAAGCCTATTGGCTCCGTGCGCTATGTGCCCCAGGGCTTTGACCCGGCGGAGCCCATCTACGTGAAAAAGGAGGTCAGCCCATGCTGAACGAAACCGCCTACGCCCTGGGAGCCAACCGCTCCTGCATCCGGGACCTTTTTGAATACGGCTGTGAACGGGCCAAACTCCTGGGCCGGGAGAACGTCTTCGACTATTCTCTCGGAAACCCCTCTATCCCCTCGCCGCCTCAGGTGACCCAAGCCATCCGGGACGTTTTAAATGACACGGACCCTCTGCTGCTCCACGGCTACACCTCTGCCGTAGGAGATTATGAGACCCGAAAGGCCATTTCCGATGACCTGAACCGGCGATACGGGGTCTCCACCCGGCCCGAGGAGTTCTTCCTGGGCTGCGGCGCCGCGCCGGAGCTCACCGCAGTGATGAAGGCCCTGGCCGTGGAGGGCGGGGAGCTTCTCACCGTGGCCCCCTACTTCCCGGAGTACAAGCCCTTTGCGGAAAACGCGGGACTTGTTTTCCGGGTGGTTCCTCCCGACGTGCCCTCTTTCCAGGTGGACCTGGGGAGGCTCGAAGCAATGCTGACCCCACACACCCAGGTGGTGCTTATCAACACCCCCAACAACCCCTCGGGCGTGGTCTACACCCGGGAGACCCTGATGGCCCTGGGGGACCTTCTGACCCGGAAGTCCCGGGAATTCGGACATCCCATCTATCTTCTCTCCGACGAGCCCTACCGGGAGCTGAGCTACGGGGTGGAGGTTCCCTTTGTGCCGTCCATCTACCGGGACACCATTCTCTGCTACTCCTACTCCAAGTCCCTGTCCCTGCCGGGAGAGCGCATTGGCTACGTCTATGTACCCCAGGCCGCCGCAGATTCTCAGCGCCTCTACGCCGCCGTGGCAGGCGCCGCCAGAGCCATGGGCCACGTCTGCGCCCCCTCTCTGTGGCAGAAGGTCATCGCCCGGTGCGCCCATGTCCGGCCGGATCTGGAGAGCTGCGACCGCAACCGCCGGGCCCTTTACGAGGGCCTCACCGCCATGGGCTACGAAATGGCAAAGCCCGACGGGGCCTTCTACCTCTTCATCAAGGCCCCCGGCGGCGACGCCAAGGCCTTCTCGGAAAAGGCCAAGAAAAAGGACCTGCTCCTGGTCCCCGGCGACGGCTTCGGCTGTCCGGGGTACTTCCGAATTTGCTATTGCGTAAGCTACGATATGATTCAAAGAAGCCTGCCCCGGTTCCGGGAGCTGATTGGGGAGTATCAGCCGTAAAAAATTTACTTTACGGCTCCATATCCGAAGCAGAGGGAGGCCATAAATGGTAGGGGAGGCATTCATGCCTCCCTTAATCGGTTATCCCGACGGTGTGAAATTCCATTAGGGAGGGATAAATCCCTCCCCTACAGGAAGATGCTTTCCGAAAAAACGCCGCTCCAAATTG
>DVJG01000077.1 GCA_018710805.1 Candidatus Faecousia faecipullorum | reverse complement strand
AATTTTATAAGAATATCTATCACATGGAGGAATAACATGGCCGGAATGCTTTATCTGGTACCCACCCCCATCGGCAATCTGGGGGACATCTCCATCCGCTGTCGGGAGACCCTGGAAAAGGCAGATTTCATCGCCGCCGAGGATACCCGGGTAACCCTGAAACTACTGAACCATCTCGGCATCAAAAAAAACCTTGTGAGCTACTTTGAGCACAACAAGGCGTTTAAGGGCGACAAAATCGTGGAGCGCATTCTGGCAGGAGAAACCTGCGCCCTGGTGTCCGACGCCGGTTCCCCCGCCATTTCTGACCCCGGTGAGGACCTGGTGCGCCAGTGCGCGGAAGCCGGCATTGTGGTCTGCGCCATTCCCGGCCCCTGCGCCGCCATTACGGCCCTCTCTATTTCCGGTCAGGCCACAGGCAGATTTTGTTTTGAAGGGTTTCTCTCCACGGCGAAAAAAAGCCGCCGGGAACACCTGGAATCTCTCAAAAAAGAGATGCGCACCATGATTTTCTACGAGGCCCCCCACAAGCTTCTGGGCACCCTGGAAGATCTGCGGGACGCCTTTGGTCCCCAGCGGCCCATCAGCCTTTGCCGGGAGCTTACGAAGCTCCACGAAGAGGTGGTTCGGACAACCTTGGGCCAGGCTGTGGAAGCATACACCTCGGAGCCGCCGAAAGGAGAGTTCGTTCTGGTGGTGGCCGGCGCTCCCGCAGAGGAAAAGGAGGCCGCCTCGGAAACCGACGCCGCCAAACGAGTGGCGGAGCTCATGGAGACAGGTCTCAGCCGGAAGGACGCAGTGAAGCAGGCGGCAAAGGAGTTAAACCTTCCCAAAAATGTGGTCTACGATGCGGCGCTGAAGGAGGATGAAGAATGAAAAAGCTGATCTTCTTTGATTTGGACGGCACTTTGACGGACTCGGGTCCCGGAATTATGAACAGCGCCGCCTACGCTTTTGAGCGCATGGGCTATCCGGTCCCTCCTTTGGCAGTTCTGCGGACTTTTGTCGGCCCCCCTCTTCACGAATCCTTCCTTCGCAACGGCATTCCTGCCGAAATGGCCGAGAAAGCCGTGGCAGTGTTCCGGGAACGGTATATGCCCATCGGAAAGTATGAAAACACCCCCTATGAGGGGATTCGGACCTTTTTGGAATCGCTGAAAAGTCTTGGTTTTCATCTCATGATCGCAACCTCCAAACCCGAAGAAATCGCCATTGAGGTTTTGGAGCACTTTGATCTGGCTAAGTACTTTGACAAAATCTGCGGCGGCTCCATGGACCTGAGCCGGACCTCAAAGGAAGCGGTTATTGCCTATCTTCTGGAGGAAAACGGCCGGGACGCCCAAATGGTCATGGTGGGCGATACGAAATTTGACATCATTGGCGCCAAGAGGCACGGAATCCCCGCCATCGGCGTCAGCTGGGGCTACGGAGATGTCGGGGAAATGGAGCAGGCAGGCGCCGCCGCCATTGCAAAAACACCGGAAGACCTTTTGGAAATTCTAAAATCGGAGGCATGGAAATGAAAATCACAAAAGTAAAGCTGGGGCGCATTTCCGTGCCTCTGCGAACTCCCTTTAAAACGGCTCTGCGGACCGTCAGCAGTGTGGAAGATGTGATTGTGGAACTTCACACCGACACAGGAGCCATCGGCTACGGAGAAGCGCCTCCCACGGGAGCCGTCACGGGCCACACCACCGGAGCCATTCTTGGTGCTTTGGAAGACCATCTGGCAAAGACCGTTCGGGGTCGGGAGGTCACGGACTTGGAGCCCCTGCTTCAGGATGTTCAGCGCTGCGTCCACGGCAATTCCAGCGCCAAGGCCGCGGTGGATATGGCAATCTGGGACCTGTATGGGCAGAATTATGGCATTCCCGTCCACAAGCTTCTGGGCAGCGGCAGAAATCAGCTCATCACCGACATCACCATTTCTGTCAACGACCCGGAGACCATGGCCTCTGACGCCATTTCGGCAGTAAGCCGGGGCTATGACTGCCTGAAAATGAAGGTTGGCGTGGACCCGCTGCTGGACGTGGCCCGGTTAAAGGCCGTCCGGACAGCAGTGGGAAATCACATCACCATCCGCATCGACGCCAACCAGGCCTGGACCCCAAAAGAAGCCGTCCGGATTCTTAACCAAATGCAGGAGCAGGGTTTGGACATTGAACTGGTGGAACAGCCCGTAAAGGCCGCGGATTTGGAGGGTTTAAAATACGTCACCGACCGCAGCTACGTTCCGGTTCTGGCGGACGAAGCGGTGTTCTCTCCGGAGGACGCCATGACCATTCTGAAAACCAGAGCCGCAGACCTTCTGAACATCAAGCTCATGAAGTGCGGCGGCATCTACAACGCCCTGAAAATCGCCTCCGCCGCCGAGGTTTACGGCGTAGAGTGTATGATCGGCTGTATGCTGGAGGCGAAAATCGCCGTGAATGCGGCGGTACATTTGGCCTGTGCCAAAAATATTATCACAAAAATTGATCTGGACGGGCCGGTGCTGTGCCGGGAAGACCCCATTCTGGGCGGTTCTGTGTTTGATGAGAAAATCATCACCGTAAGCGACGACCCGGGCCTTGGCATCCGGGGCATTGAAGACGGGCGCATCACTTACCTTTGGGAAACCACATAAATATACGGCAGGCGGGGCTGAAATACTTCAGCCCCGCCGCTTATTTACTTTTCCGTTTCGCTGTCCGCCATTCTCCTGATGCACTCCTGGCAGACGTTCTTCCGGCGGAAATTGATGAGCCCCCGGGTTGAACCACAAAAAATGCAGGCTAGCTCGTATTTCTGCAAGACAATCCGATCATTCTCCATGTAAATTTCCAGTTCGTCCTGTTCGGCAATGTCCATTGTGCGACGCAGTTCAATGGGCAGTACAATGCGGCCCAGGTTGTCTACTTTGCGAATAATCCCGGTTGATTTCATGCAGCCAGCTCCCTTCTCTTTATTTTCTTATAAGCCAACAATACATCCTAACGGCTTATTTGTTTTATCATTATAGAGTCTTTACCCCCTGTCGTCAAATACTTTTTGAGTTATGGTACATATTTTGTAGAAATCATACAGACATTCTGAAAATACTTCGGCCATATTGTACAGAGAAAAGGAGGTAGACAATATGGTCATGAGCTGTATCTGGACAGGGCTTCTGCTTGTGAGTATTCTCTGCGGAGCAGTCTCAGGAAAGGGCCATTTGCTGGCGGGAGCCGCCCTGCAAGGGGCCCAGGCCGGGGTGACTCTGGGGATTTCCATGGCAGGAGCGATCTGTCTGTGGTCGGGAGTCGGCAAGGTCATGGAAAAAACAGGCCTCACCGAAGCCCTTTCCATGGCTCTGTCTCCCCTGCTTCATCTGGTGTTTCCTTCCACAAAAAAAGACAAGGCCCTGGCAAGGGACCTGAGCGCCAATATCTGTGCCAATTTCTTAGGCCTCGGCAACGCCGCAACGCCTATGGGCATAAAGGCTGCCAAACGATTAAAGCGCGGGGATGCCGCCACGGACGAGCTGTGCCGCCTCATTGTTCTCAACACCGCCTCCATTCAGCTCATTCCCGCCAATGTGGCGGCGGTGCGCGCCGGTCTCGGCTGCGCCGCCCCCTTTGACATTCTCCCGGCGGTATGGGTCACGAGTTTCCTGTCGGCAGGGCTCGGGGTGACCGCCGCTTGGGCGCTGGGGAGGGTCCTGAAATCTTGACAGACTACATCGTGCCTCTGCTCCTTCTGGGGACCTCAGCCTGGGCCCTCCGGAAGAAGGAAAATGCCTACGACCTGATGACCCAGGGAGCCTCCGAGGGGTTAAAACTGCTCATTTCCATTATCCCTGCACTGATTCTGCTTCTGACCGCAGTGCATATGCTGAGAGCTTCCGGCGCGGCGGATATTCTCAGTTCCTTTCTCGCGCCCGCCTTTCACTTTCTGGGCATCCCGCCGGAGACCGCCATGCTGGTGCTGATCCGGCCCATCAGCGGCAGCGCAGCTTTGGCGGTGGGTGCGGAGCTCATGGGAACCTATGGGGTGGATTCTCTCATCGGCCGTACCGTTGCCGTAATGCTGGGCTCCACAGAGACCACCTTTTACACCATCAGTATCTACTTTGGCGCCGCCGGGGTCAGGAAAACCAGATATACCATTCCTGCGGCGCTGTTTGCCGATCTGGTGGGTTTCTGCATGGCTGCATGGAGCGTCCGATTCTTTTTCTAAAGGATATAAATTTTGCAGGTGAGAGGCGTGCCTCTCACCTGCATTAGACTGTCAAAAATCCTCTTTGAGGCTTTTTGACAGGTGTTTTGCAGTCTCCTGCGTGCATAATTTGTCCCCCATGGGGGGACAAATTCCACACTTGGAGCCTGAGAAGTGTTTTCTGCCAGGTACACG
>DVJG01000076.1 GCA_018710805.1 Candidatus Faecousia faecipullorum | reverse complement strand
CCTTGACCGTGGTGCCCTTGATCTGGGCGCCTGCGGTGGCCGCATTGCCGCCGCCGCCCAGTTTTTCCAGAATCACCTGGACGTTGGCAGAGCCGATGCTTCTGGCCGAAATAATGACCTGGTCTCCGTCCGGATACAGGACGAAGGACGCAGTGATGCCGCAGATATTGAGCAGCTCATCCGCCGCCTGGGCGGCAAGGATGCGGTTGGTGGTGGAGTTGAGCGCCGCAATGGCGATCTCCTGCCGGTAGAGCCGGGAGGCTTTGATGATCTGATACTTTGCCATGGTGTCCTGGAAGTCGTTTTGCAGAAGCTTCTTGACCTCTGTGGGGTCGGCGCCCAGGCGGCGCAATGCCGCCGCGGCTTCAAAGGTGCGCTCTCCCGTGCGGACATTGAAGAATTTGGTATCGAGGCAGATGCCCGCCATTAGGCACTTGGCCTCAATGGGCAAAACATCCTGCTTTTCCACGGCGTAGAGAAGAATCTCCGTCACCAGCTCAGAGGCAGAGGAGGCGTAGGTCTCGTGGAGATTGACAACCACGGGACTGATATAATCCGCAGCCCGGCGGTGGTGGTCCACCACACAAACCTTGGAAATGGCTTCCAGCAGCGGCTGGAACTCCACCTGGTCGGGACGGTTGGTATCCACAACCACCAGAATGGAATGGTTGTCCGCCATTAAGAGAGCATCCTGTCCGGAAATAAACACGTCCCTGTACTGCGGTTCCGCCTGAATTTCGGATATGAGCTTTTCCGCAGCGTTATGCTCCAAATCCAGAACAATGCTGGCCTTTCTCCCTTTCTTCCGGCACAGGCACGCAATACCCATAGCCGCGCCAACGGCGTCCAGGTCGGCATTTTTATGGCCCATGATGAACACATGGTCGCTCTGGCCAATGAGCTCCATCAGGGAGTTCGCCGTGACACGGGAACGGACCTTAGAGCTATAGTCGGTCTCCCGATTGCGGCCGCCGTAGAAGGAGAAGTTGAAGCGGTCCTTGATGACAGCCTGGTCGCCGCCCCGGCTGAGGGCCATTTCAATGCCCAGGGCCGCAAAATCGTAGCTCTCGGCGAAGTCCGTACCGTCCACTCCCAGGCCCATGGACACAGAGGCAGGAAGTCCCGAGGGGCTGGTGATCTCGTGGATTTGCTCCAAAAGGGAGAACTTATCATTGATGGCGTGCTGAAGGTTCCGATTTTCAAAGACAAAGAGGTAACGGGTCCGGTCCAGCTTCCGCAGCAGGCCGTTATAGGCGTCGGTCCAGGCGGTGATGCACTCACCCAGCTTGGCATTCAGGGCGGAAATGGCATTTTCCGTCAGGTTTTTCGTAAGCTCCTCATAGTTGTCAATGAGGATGATGGACACCACGGGCCGGGAGCGAATATACTCGTCCCGGACCTGATAGAGTTCCGTCAGGTCGCTGAGGTACAGCACTCCCAAAAGGGTGCCCTTACTGTCCTCCGCCCGGATGGACGTGCCGTAGACCCGGTAGCGGCGGCCGCCCAGACTGACGTCCCGGGGACATTCGGTCTTGCCGGTAAGCAGCCAATCCGTGGTAAAGTCCGGGAGAAGCTCCTCCAGGGTCTCCTCCTTCATGGTGTCGGCATAGCCCGTAAGCTCCGCAAAGCGCCGATTCGCCCAGATGATTCCCCCGTCCCCCAGCCGGACCATCACCGCAGGAAGCGGCGCATCTCCGCCGCTGGTGGATTCCAGCGTGGTGCTGTTTTTCTGCAGGTACTTCTGAAGCTGGCGGTCCCGATGGACCCGGTCTACCATATACCCCATGAATACCAGCAGGGTCACGCCGGTCTCGGCAGCAGCCAGCCAGTAGTGTTCCTCCAGAAGCGTGACGGCGCAGAAGGAGGCCATCACCAGAAAATACAGTCCCATACTGGGCCGAAAAAGCCTGCCCAATCTTCGTTTCATTACGTCACTTCCTCTTTTTGGCAGTACTTTGGAGTTTATACGCATTATTATAGCAAATCCAACCAAATCCTGCAACCGCTTTCTTTCCGGATTTCATGGAAAAATAAACGTATACTTTTTGCCCGAACTGTGCTATACTCTTATGTGATGGCGCCGGGATGGGCTGGACCCGGGCTCTTTCCTTCGGAAGCATACCGAACTCCACTCACATTGGGTATTTTCCGGATTTTACAAGCGGATATTCCGCTACATAAGGGAAACTCTGATTAAATCGGCAAGAGCTGGCAGCAAAAGATTTTGGTTCAGCCGAAGGTTCTGAAAATGGAGGAATACTGTATGTATTTCCTATTTTCAGAACTGCACGGATGGGGCAAAAGATTCGCTGCCCAGCCGAAGACGATTTATTCAGAGGTTCCTAAGGTTGCAGCAGGCATTTTCTCCGGATTGCGGCGATTCAGGGCCGTGGATTCGCGTGAAATGGTTGCCTGCTTTCCATGTCTATTTCATTGAAAGGAGTATTTCTTTGGCAGAAAAACTGAAAATCATCCCTCTGGGCGGTCTTGATGAAATCGGCAAGAACATCACCGTCCTGGAATACGGCAAAGATATGATTGCCATCGACTGCGGCGTGGGCTTCCCCGAGGAGGAAATGTACGGCGTGGATCTGGTAATCCCCGACTTTACCTACCTGGTGGAAAACAAGAATAAGCTCAAGGGCTTTTTCATCACCCACGGACACGAGGACCACATCGGTTCCATTCCCTACGCCATGCGGGACGTAAACTGCCCCATCCATGGCACCGCCATGACAAACGGGCTTATTAAGCTCAAGCTGGAAGAGCACCGTTTGGCGGACAAGGTCAAGCTCGTGACCCACAAGCCCGGCGACGTGGTGAAGGCCGGGTGTTTCACCGTGGAATTCATCCACGTGAACCACTCCATCGCCGACGCCGTGGCCTTTGCCATCAAAACCCCCGTTGGTACCGTGGTGTTTACCGGTGACTTTAAAATTGACCCCACGGCGAAAGACGGCATGATCGACCTTGCCCGGTTCGGCGAACTGGGCAACCAGGGCATCCTGGCCCTTCTGGCAGATTCCACCAACGTTGAGCGAAACGGCTACACTCCCAGCGAAAATGTGGTGGCCGAAAGCCTGGACCGTCAATTCCGCAACTGCGACCAGCGCATCATTGTCACCACCTTCGCCTCCAATATGCACCGTATCCAGTCTATCCTGAACACCGCCCAGCGGTACGGCCGGAAAGTGGCCGTCACGGGCCGTAGCATGGAAAACGTGCTGAAAGTTGCCCAGGAACTTGGCTATCTGAAGGTCAAGCAGGGCACCATTGTGGACCTGGGTGCCATCAAGAGTTTGCCCAAAAACAAGGTGGTCATTGTGTCCACCGGTTCTCAGGGCGAAAATATGTCGGCTCTCTACCGTATGGCCTTTAACACCCATCGCCAGGTGGAGATTACCGCAGGTGACCGCATCATTATCTCCGCCTCCGCCATTCCCGGCAACGAGAAGGCCATCAGCAAAATCATCAACGAGCTCTACCGCAAGGGCGCTGACGTAGTCTACGAAAAGAGCCAGGGGCTTCACGTCTCCGGCCACGCCTGCCAGGAGGAGCTGAAAATCATCCATGGGCTTCTGCGCCCCCGGTTCTTCCTGCCCATCCACGGCGAGCAGCGGCATCTGCAAATCCACAGTAAGCTGGCCCAGCAGATGGGCATGAATCCCAAGAACATCTTCATCGGAGAAATCGGCTCTGTCTTTGAATTCACCAGCAAATCATGCAAGCTCAAGGGCTCTGTCACCGCCGGACAAATTTTCGTGGATGGCAGCGGCGTGGGCGATGTGGGCAGTGTGGTTCTGCGGGACCGGAAGCATCTTGCTGAGGATGGCATGATTGTGGTATTCGTGAATCTCAGCGCCGAGGACGGCAGTGTGGTCACAGGTCCCGATATCATTACCCGGGGCTTCATCTATGTGAAGGAAAGCGAGGACCTGATGGAGGCCCTGCAGAATGTGGCCATGGAGGCCATTGACCGCTGCCAGCGCAAGCACATCCGGGATTGGTCTGCCATCAAATCCGCCATGAAAAACGACCTCAGCGGCTACCTCTACAAAGCCACCAAGCGCAACCCCATGATTCTGCCCGTGATCTCTGAGGTATAACCTCCCGGGGAGCATTGGGGGGCACACGAAATTTTCGCAAATATTGCAGGGGAGGGGCTTGCCCCTCCCTTAATGCGTAAAGCCCAAACGCCTTATACACTGTTTGATTCATCATTTACATCAGGAGAGCCTATGCGCTACTATTTTGCCCCTATGGAGGGGCTGACAGACAGCATTTACCGCCATCTCCACCACCAATACTTTGGCGGAGCAGACAAATACTTCACCCCCTTCTTCTCCCCCACCATCCACCGATCCCTGACGCCAAAGGAGGAGCGGGAGCTTCCTCCGGCGGACAGCGAAGCTTTCACTGTCGTGCCCCAGATTATGACAAAGTCTTCAGAGGATTTTCTCTGGGCCGCCTCCGTCTGCCGGGACCGGGGCTACGGAGAGGTAAACCTCAATCTCGGCTGTCCCTCAGGCACGGTGGTGGCCAAGGGCAAGGGCAGCGGAATGCTGAAGGATTTAGACGCCCTGGACCGCTTTCTGGAAGCGGTATATCGGGACGCACCCCTGGCTGTTTCCGTAAAAACCCGGCTGGGATTGGAAAATTCCGAAGAATTTCCCGCCCTGCTGGAAATTTTTAACCGCTACCCCATTTCTGAGCTGACCATCCATCCCAGGGTGCGAAAGCAGTTTTATAACGGAGACGTGGACATGGAGATGTTTGCCTTCGCCGCTGAGCACTCCAAAAATCCCCTGTGCTACAATGGGGATATTCTCGACCTGACCCAGGCCCGAGAAATCCATTCCCGGTTTTCGGATGTGGAAGCATATATGATCGGCCGCGGACTGC
>DVJG01000075.1 GCA_018710805.1 Candidatus Faecousia faecipullorum | reverse complement strand
CGGAAGCGGCACAATATTGAAGAAAAACACGCCTGATTTCTTAAAATCAGGCGTGTTTGACTGTCAAAAACCCCCAAGGGGCTTTTTGACAGGTTTTTTGCAGTCTCCTGCGCGCACGCCTTGTGCGCAGGAGACTGAGAAGTGTTTTCTGCCAGGTACAGAAGGTGAATTGCTCCGAAGGAGCAAGAGAGGCCACCCTGGGGTGCGCCCCGGCAGAAAACGGTTTTTACTCTATTTGCCGCCGTGAGCGGCAAACTCTGCGAGGCTTTTTGATAAGCAGAACACGCCCGATTCTAAAAATCAGGCGTGTTCTGCTTATTTTGTCATTTTCTCCTGCTTGACCTTATGGTCAATGATGTGGCGGCTTTGGAGCTCGTTTCGCACGTCCTCCACGGTGATGCCCATCTGGGCCATGAGGACCAGGACGTGGTAGCAGAGGTCTGCAATTTCATAGACCGTCTCGGCTTTGTCCTCGGCCTTTCCCGCAATGATGACCTCGGTGGATTCTTCGCCCACCTTCTTCAGAATTTTGTCCAGGCCCTTCTGGAACAGGTAGGTGGTGTAGGAACCTTCGGGCAGGTCCCGCTTCCGTCCCAGCAGAAGTTCATAGAGGCTCTCCAGCTGGAATTTGTCGGCCTGCTCCCCCAGCACCGGGTTTGTAAAGCAGGAATCCGTGCCCAGGTGGCAGGCCGGGCCGTCTTTTCTGACCCGGACTTCCAGGGCATCATAGTCGCAGTCCGCGGTGATGGAGACGATGTGCTGATAATTGCCGCTCTGCTCCCCCTTGAGCCACAGCTCCTGCCGGGACCGGCTCCAGAAGCAGGTCAGCCCCTTCTCCATGGAGATTTTCAGGCTGGCCCTGTTCATATAGGCCAGGGTCAGCACCTTTCCGGTGCCGTCGTCCACGATAATGGCGGGAATCAGGCCCTTTTCATCGAATTTGAGTTTGTTTACGTCCAGCATATCATAACCTCACCAAAATGTTGTTTTCAGACAGAGTTCGCTTTAAATCCGGGATTTTTACCGTGCCAAAGTGGAAAATCGAAGCAGCCAGTCCGGCGTCCACTTTGGGAAGGGTATGAAAGAGCTTCACAAAATCCCCTTCGCACCCGGCGCCGCCGGAGGCGATGACCGGCACGTCCACGGCGTCACAGACCGCCTCCAGCATGGGCAGGTCAAAGCCGCCCTTTACGCCGTCGGTGTCGATGGAGTTCACCACCACTTCCCCGGCGCCATTGCTGACACACTTGCGTATCCAGGAGATGGCCTCCATGCCCGTGTCCTCCCGGCCGCCTTTGGCGAAAATGCGGAACTGTCCCTCCACCCGCTTTACGTCGGCGGAGAGAACCACACACTGGTCCCCATAGCGCCGGGCTGCGGCTCCCACCAGGGACGGGTCCCGGATGGCTCCGGAGTTGACGCTGACCTTATCCGCGCCGCACTTGAGCACCCGGTCGAAATCCTCCAGGGTGTTGATTCCGCCGCCTACGGTCAGGGGGATGAAAATACTGGCAGCCACCTGCCGCAGAATGTCGGTGAACAGCTTTCTGCCCTCGGCAGAGGCGGTGATATCGTAGAACACCAGCTCATCGGCGCCGTTTTCGCTGTAAAATTTCCCCAGCTCCACCGGGGAGGACACGTCCCGGAGCCCCTGAAAGTTCTGCCCCTTGACCACCCTTCCGTCTCGCACGTCCAGGCAGGGGATAATGCGTTTTGTAATCATTTGGCCGCCTCCACCGCTTCTTTTAAGTCAATGGCCCCCTGGTAGTAGGCCTTTCCGATGATGGCTCCATGGAGCCCCAGCCCCCGCAGGGCCTTTATGTCCTCCAGACTGGACACGCCGCCGGAGGCGATGATATCCAAGGGGAATTTTTGAGACAGGTCCCGGTACAGTTCCCGGTTGGTCCCCTGCATGGCCCCATCCCGGGAGATATCCGTGCAGATCACCGTGCGGATGCCCAGATCCACGGCCCGCCGGAAAAAGGCTTCGGCGGTAATGGCCGAGGTTTCGGTCCAGCCCTTGATTGCCACAAAGCCGTCCTTCAAGTCCACCCCCAGAGCGATTTTTTCGCCGTATTTGGCGGCGGCGCTTTCCAAAAACCTGGGGTCCGTCACAGCGGCGGTGCCCAGAATCACCCGGTCCACCCCCAAGTCCAGGTAAGATGCAATTGTCTCCCGGGACCGGACGCCGCCGCCTGCCTGGGAAAAGAGGTCCGTCCGGGCGAGAATGTCCCGAATGACCCCGGCGTTTTCCGGCTTTCCGGTCTTGGCCCCTTCCAGGTCCACCAGGTGGATGTGGGTTGCCCCCGCGGCGGCAAATTCCTCCGCCGCCTGGGCCGGGGAATCCCGGTAGACCGTCATTTGGGCGTAGTCCCCTTTATAGAGGCGCACGGCCTTACCGCCGTAGAGATCGATGGCAGGATAGATAACCATAGTGCCTCCTTATAAACTGCAGAATTTCCGCAAAATGGCAAGCCCCGTTTCCCCGCTCTTTTCCGGGTGGAACTGGCAGCCATAGATGTTGTCCCGCTCCACGGCGGCGGTAATGGGGATGCCGTAGTCCGTGACGGCGGCAAGGGAACCTTCGCAGTGTTCCCCGAAATAGGAGTGGACAAAGTAGACATACTGCCCATCCATTCCCGTGAGAAGCCTGCCGCCTTTTACGTCCAGCCGGTTCCAGCCCATGTGGGGGATTTTGAGCCCCCGGGGAAGCTTTCCCGCCATGGGAACCACCTGGCCCTCCAGAAGACCCAGGCCCTGATGTTCGCCGTACTCGAAGCTCTTTTCAAAAAGAAGCTGCATTCCAAGGCAGATGCCCAGAAGGGGTTTCCCGGCCGCTGCCTGGTCCCTGACAAAGCCGTCCAGGCCCTGGGACCGGAGCTTCTGCGCCGCGTCGGCGAAGGCACCTACCCCGGGGAGTACCAGACGGTCCGCCTGGGAAAGCTGCTGCCGATCCCCGCTGACAAAGGCCTCTTCCCCAATGGCGGCGAAGGAGGAGCGGAGGGAAAAGAGATTTCCCACGCCGTAGTCGATGATGCCGACCATTACAGCACCCCTTTCGTGGAGGGGATGGCGCTGCTGCCGTCCAGGGCCACGGCGGTCTTCAAGGACCGGGCCGCAGATTTGAAGGCCCCTTCCGCAATGTGATGGGAATTGGTCCCGGCGAGCTTTCTCATGTGCAGGCTCATGGGGCAGCTGCGGACAAAGCCCAGGAAGAATTCTTCCACCAGTTCCGAATCAAAGCTTCCGATTTTCTCCGTGGGGATTGCCAGGTCATAGCACAGGCAGCTGCGCCCCGAGAGGTCCACGGCGGTGAGGATGAGGCTTTCGTCCATGGGAAGCAGGGTGCTTCCATACCGGGTGATGCCCCGCTTGTCTCCCAGGGCCTCCCCAAAGGCCAGGCCCAGACAGATGCCGATGTCCTCCACGCTGTGGTGGTCATCCACCTGGGTGTCCCCGTCACAGCGGACCGTAAGGTCGAATTTTCCGTGGGCGGCGAAGAGGGTCAGCATATGGTCAAGGAAGCCCACCCCGGTGGAAATTTTGCTTTCTCCCCTGCCGTCCAGGTTCAGTCTCAGAAAAATATCGGTCTCCGCTGTCCGGCGGGTGATTTCGCTTACTCTCATGGCTGGCCTCCTAAAATGTCGGAAACCCTGCGGAGGAAGGTTTCCATCTGCGCCTGGGTTCCGATGGTGATGCGGTTAAAATTGCAGATACGGCCCTGGGAGAAGTGGCGCACCAGGACGCCCCGGCGTTTCAGTTCCCCATAGAGGGTTTCTCCGTCCATCTTCTTCGTGGCGGCGAAGAGAAAGTTTGCGGCGCTGGGAAGCACGGTGAAGCCCAGTTTCTGCAGTTCCTCTGCGGTCCAGTCCCGGGTCCTTTGGATTTTCCGGCAGGTCTCCTGATAATAGCTTTCGTTTTCCACGGTTTTCTCCCCCAGAAGCAGGGTGAGCCGATTGATGCAGTAGGGATTTGTGGAGAATTTCAGCTTTTCCAGATCGGCGATGAGTTCCGGGGCGCCGAAGGCGTAGCCCAGCCGCCCGCCGGCAAGGCACCGGGATTTGGAGAAGGTCCGGGTCACCAGGAGATTGGGATACTTGCCAAGCAGCGGCAGGCATGTCTCGCCGCCGAAGTCCACATAGGCCTCATCGATGAGCACCACGTTTTCGGCGTTCGACGCCACAATCTGCTCAATCTGGCTCACGGGAATGGTCATGCCTGTGGGGGCATTGGGGTTTGCAATGACCACCAGCTTGTTCTTTCCGCAGTAGTCCCGGTAGTCCAGAGAAAAGTCCGCTTTCAAGGGGATTTTCTCGTCCTCCACCTGATGAAGCTGGGCATATACCTGATAAAATCCGTAGCTGATGTCCGGAAACACGGCCCCGTTCTGGCCGAAGGCCATAAAGGCAAAGTTCAGAATGTCGTCGGAGCCGTTGGCGAGAAACACATTTTCGGGTTTCACGTCATAGAGCGCCGCCAGCTTTTCTTTCAGGGCCTTTCCCGTGGGGTCCGGATAGAGCCGCAGAAGCGCGGCCTCCTGGGACGTCATGGCGGCCACCACGTCGGGGGCCGGAGGATAGGGGCTTTCGTTGGTATTCAGCTTGATGTACTGCTGGTCTCTGGGCTGCTCTCCGGGGGCATAGGCCTCCAGGGCAGCGTATTTGGGATTCAGAAACACACTCATTTTGTACCCTCCTGCCGCAGAAGCACGCTTTTTCCGTGGGCCTGCAGGCCTTCTTTCTGAGAGAATCGGTTAATATCCGCCGCCGCTTTCTCCAGGGCCTCGGCGGTATAATAGGTGAACTGACTCTTTTTCACAAAGTCGTCCACACTTAAGGGGCTGGAAAACCGGGCCGTGCCGCTGGTGGGCAGGGTGTGGTTGGGGCCTGCAAAGTAGTCGCCCAGGGCCTCGGGACAGCTGCGGCCCAGGAAAATGGACCCGGCGTTCTTCACGGCGTCCAGATAGGCGAAGGGGTCGTCCACCATGAGCTCCAGGTGCTCCGGGGCAATTTCGTTGGCAATGGCGATGCCGTCCATGAGGCTCTCCGCCACAATGATCTTGCCGCCGTTTTCAATGGACGCCCGGGCAATCTCCGCCCGGGGAAGCTGGGGAATCTGCCGCTCCAATTCCTCCGCCACGGCCCGGGCCAGGTCCATGCTGTCGGTGACCAGGACGGCGCTGGCCAGCTTATCGTGCTCCGCCTGGCTCAGCATATCCCCTGCCACATGGACGGGGTCAGACTTCCCGTCGGCGAGAATGAGAATCTCGCTGGGGCCTGCAATCATGTCGATGGAGACCTTCCCGAAGACCTGCTTCTTGGCCTCCGCCACAAAGGCGTTGCCGGGGCCTACGATTTTATCCACCTTGGGCACGGTTTCCGTGCCGTAGGCAAGAGCGGCGATGGCCTGGGCGCCGCCGACTTTGAACACCTTATCCACCCCTGCAATCTTTGCCGCCGCCAAAATGGCGGGGTTCAGCCCTCCGTCCTTGCCCGGAGGGGACACCATGACAATCTCCGGGCATCCGGCGATTTTTGCAGGAATGCAGTCCATGAGCACCGTGGAGGGGTAGGCGGCAGTGCCGCCGGGGACGTAGAGGCCCACCTTTTCAATGGGCGTCACCTTCTGCCCCAGAATAACGCCGGGCTGCTGCGCAATGACGAAGCTGTTTCGCACCTGGCGGCTGTGGAAGGCCCGGATATTTTCGGCGGCCCGCTCCAAAACGGCCACAAATTCCGGCTCCACCTGGGAAACGGCCTCGTCCCAGGCCTCCTGGGAGACCTGCAGAGAATCCAGGTCCGCGCCGTCAAAGCGCTTTGTGTAATCTTTCAGGGCCTTGTCCCCGTCTTTCCGCACGGCGGCGATAATATCCGCAACAATGGCGGCCACGTCCGCCTGGGGTGTAACCCGGGCGAAAATCTCTCCGTTGGGGACTTCCCCGTATTTCAGAATCTTGATCATAGATTTCCCTCCGCTTGGGCCCGGAGGCCCTGGGTAATGGCCTGAATCCGGTCATTTTTGAATTGGAAACCGGCTGTGTTTGCAATCAGTCTCGCGCTGATGGGGAGAAATTTTTCAAAGACGCACAGGTCATTCTCCTTCAGGGTGGACCCGGTTTCCACAATGTCCACAATGACATGAGACAGGCCCAGAATGGGCGCCAGCTCAATGGAACCGTTTAAATGGATAATGTCGATGTCCCGGCATTTGGCGTTATAGTAGGTCCTTGCGATGTTGGGGAATTTGGTGGCGACCTTCAGGGTCTTTCCCACGCTCTCCCGGAAGTCCCGTTTCCCGGCCACCGCCATATGGCACTTGCCGATTCCCAGGTCCAGCAGTTCATAGACCTGGGGCTGGTACTCCAAAAGAATGTCCTTTCCCACAATTCCCAGGTCCGCCGCGCCTCGCTCTACGTAGATGGCAACGTCCGAAGGCTTCACCCAGAAGTAGCGGACTTTCTTTTCGGGGTTTTCAAAAATCAGCTTTCTGCCGGGGTTATCCATGGCGGGGCAGTCGTAGCCTGCGTTTTTGAGAAGCGCGTAGGCCTTTTCTCCCAGCCGCCCCTTGGGCAGGGCAATGTTTAAGTAGTCGCTCATGGCTTTCGCCTCCCGTTTTTGAATTCCACCAGGCGGCGGAAGCCCCGGTCCCTGGGAATTGTCCTGCTCACCAGGACGCTTCCCTCTTTTGCCGCCTCCTGGGCGGCGGCGGTGAGGACGGAAACGTCTATGGTCCCATCGTGGAGGATCAGGGTATCCACATCCAGGCTGGCCTCCTGGGACTGCCGCTCCTGCAGCAGGTCCAGGTACACCGCAAAGCCAATGGCCCGGCACTGTCTGCCCATTTTCCTTGCCAGAGAGTCATATTGGCCCCCGGAGAGGATGCGCTCCGGAATGCCCTCCAAGTACCCCCGGAACACCACGCCGCTGTAATAGCGCAGGCTGTTGGCCACGGAAAAGTCCAGGCACACATGGGATTCACATCCGCAGTCTTTGAGAAGTCCCCAAAGCTCCCGCAATTCTTCCAGGGCCTCCTGCTCCTTGGGAGAGGTTAGAACCTTCCCCAGGGCCGGAAGCACGTCGTCGCCGCTGCCCCGGCTGGAAATCAGGGCGCCAAGGCGCTCCCAGGCGGCGGGGTTTCCCCGGCACAGGGAAAATAGCTCGTGGCTGCTCTTCTGCCGCAGGCAGTCTGCGGCCCGGCGCTTTTCCTCGGCGCTCAGCCCCGACGCTTCCAGGGCCGCGGCCATGAGACCCATGTGGGAGATGTTCAGAACAAAGTTGCCCCCCAGGGCTTCCAGGCTTCTTACCGCCAGGGTCACAACTTCCGCAATTTCATAGCTGCCCACGTCTCCCACGCACTCCAGCCCCGTCTGCAAAATCTCCCGGTAGTCCCGGTAGACGTTTTCGTTGTAGTAGACCTTCTGAATCTCTCCGGGGCCCTCCGGGGCGTTTTTTACAATGGAGAGGGTCACGTCGGGCTTCAGGGCCAGCAGGCGGCCGGAGTCCCCGGAAAAGGTGATAATTTTGTCGGACACCAGAAAGTCCTTGTTCCGCACATAGAGGTCATAGGACTCGAACTGGCTCATTTTGTAGGGGGTGTATCCGTAGCGGCGGTAGAGGGCCCGCAGGGCCAGAACCGCCTGCTCTTCGGTTTTCAAAATCGGCTCAACCATTGGCATTTCCTTTCCGTGCGTCCAGAACCCGGCGGTATCCGGTGCCGTAATTCAGGCATCGGTTCACCCGGCTGATGGTGGCGGAGCTGGCTCCTGTAGCCTCGGAGACTTCCAGGTAGTTGCGGCCCTCATCCAGAAGGCACGCCACCCGGAATCGCTGGCTCAGGGCCTGCAGCTCCTTGATGGTGCAGAGATCTTCAAAAAATTCCCGGCACTCCTGGGTGGTTTTCAGCGTCAGAAGCGCCGCATAAAAGGCGTCCATATCTGCATGAGATGGCTTTTCCATGGCAAGAATCCTTTCTGTGGCACGATTGTTTCTGATACTGTAGCACTTTAACTTGCTAAAGTCAAGAAGAATCTTCCCCAGGGCCCGGGATTTTGTCCGTTTCCAGAAAGCGCACACCTGTCTCCATGGAAAACGCAAAATTTCCCCAAAGCCCTTGACCTTCCGGTTGGGCAATGCTAAAATAGGGAATCAATAAGCGGCGGCCCCCTGGGCGAGCCAAAAATGAGAGGTGTTACCTATGGAAAAAAAGAATTTGGACTGGCAGAGTCTCGGCTTCGGATATGTGCAGACAGACCTGCGTTATGTGGCCAATTACCGAAACGGCGCCTGGGACCAGGGCGGTTTGACCTCCCAGGCCGACATCACCATGAACGAGTGCGCCTGTGTGCTCCAATATGCCCAGACCTGTTTTGAGGGCATGAAGGCCTACACCACGGAAGACGGAAAAATCGTCTGCTTCCGGCCGGACCTGAACGCCGCCAGAATGGCCGATTCCTGCCGACGTCTGGAAATGCCCGTGTTCCCCGAGGACCGTTTTGTGGAAGCCGTCTGCGAAACCGTCCGGGCCAACGCCGCCTGGGTACCCCCCTACGGCTCCGGCGCAACCCTCTATATCCGGCCCTATATGTTCGGCATCGACCCCGTGATCGGGGTAAAGCCCGCCAGTGAGTACCAGTTCCGGGTCTTCGTCACCCCTGTGGGTCCCTACTTTAAAGGCGGCATCCGCCCCCTGACGGTCCGCATTTCCGATTTGGACCGGGCGGCCCCCAGAGGCACCGGCCATGTAAAGGCGGGTCTGAACTACGCCATGAGCCTCTATAACATTACAGACGCCCACCGTCAGGGCTACGACGAAAACGTCTACGTGGATTCCGCCACCCGGACCTTCATTGAGGAGACCGGCGGCGCAAACATCGTCTTTATTAAGGATGGCACCCTGGTGACCCCCCACTCCGACACCATTCTTCCCTCCATCACCAGACGTTCTCTCCTGTACGTTGCCAAGGAATACCTGGGCATGAACGTGGAGGAGCGGCCTGTGGCCCTTTCCGAAATCGGCGACTTCACCGAGTGCGGCCTCTGCGGCACCGCGGCGGTAATCTCCCCTGTGGGAGCCATCGACGACCACGGCACCGTCCATACCTATGCCGGCATGGGCCCCACCATTCAGAAGCTGTACGACACCCTCACCGGCATCCAGCTGGGACGCCTGCCCGCCCCCGAAGGCTGGATCAAGGTCATCGAATAACCAACCCCCTTTGTTTTTCTCCAGTCATTTTCACCGTTGACAAACCGTGGTATTGGAAGTATAATGTATCAAGAAATTTTGATATGAGGTGAGCCGGTGGGAAGTCATCAGGAAAATGCCAAAGTGTTCAAAGCCCTCTGCGACCCAAAGCGGCTTGCCATTCTGGAGCAGCTTCGCAGCGGCGAAAAGTGCGCCTGTGTCCTGCAAGGGCCTCTGGATTTGACCCAATCAGGCCTTTCCTATCACATGAAGATTTTATGTGATTCCGGCTTGGTGGTTTCCCGGCAGGAGGGCAAATGGACTCACTACCGGCTGAGCCCCTCCGGCCAAGAAGCTGCGGTGAAGCTGCTTCTCGCTCTGACCACGCCGGAGGGCGAGCAGAAGGGCTGCTGCAAATAAGACAACGTGCAAACGCCATCCAAAGGTGATGGCGTTTGCTTTGGCGGTAAACATCAAAATTTTTTGATATGTTTTCTTTGAAAGCGAGGTTTTTCTATGGGTGTGTGGGATTTTATTCAAATTAGGATTCTGGGGATGAAATGGCTGAACGGCCTGATTGGCCGGGGTCTTTCGGCCCTGGGGCTGGATGTGGGCACGAGGCTTGGCGGAAGCGTTCAATTTTTCATCTACGACGTCATGAAAATCACGGTTCTGCTCTGCACTTTGATTTTCGTAATCTCCTACATTCAAAGCTACTTCCCGCCTGAGCGGAGCAAGCGCATTTTAGGGCGGTTTCACGGCATGGGGGCGAATATGGTCTCTGCATTGCTTGGTACGGTGACCCCCTTCTGCTCCTGCTCCTCCATTCCCCTTTTCATCGGCTTCACCAGCGCCGGGCTGCCTCTTGGCGTGACCTTCTCTTTTTTGATTTCTTCACCCATGGTGGACCTGGGAAGTCTTGTGCTGCTCATGAGCATTTTCGGCGCAAAGGTGGCCATCCTCTATGTGGTGGTTGGGCTGATCATTGCTATGGTGGGAGGTGCCGTCATTGAGAGGCTGCATATGGAAAAATATGTGGAGGGTTTTATCTTCTCCGCAGGGGGCGTTGATATAGAATCTCCGGAGCTTACCCAGAAAGAGCGGCTTGCCTATGCAGTCATCGAAGAAATTGAAAAGCAGGTCATCCGTCTGAAGGAACGGTTATTGGCAAGCACGGAGATCGGAAAGGACCTGTAGTGCAAAAAGTAGCGCCGGATTTCCACGGAAATCCGGCGCTTTAGCCTGTCACAAATCCTCTTTGAGGCTTTGTGACAGGTGTTTTGCAGTCTCCTGCGTGCATAATTTGTCCCCCATGGGGGGACAAATTTCACACTTGGAGCCTGAGAAGTGTTTTCTGCCAGGTACACGCCCCGGCAGAAAACGGCTCTGACTTTATTTGCCGCCAACGGCGGCAAACTCTGCGAGGCTTTTTTGACAAGCTGTAGCGCCGGATTTCCATAGGAAATCCGGCGCTGTTCTGACTTTTAAAAAGGTTGTCCCAAAAGAAATATCAGCACACCTTAATATTCGCTGATGAAGTTCTGAATGAAGTGGAGGGCCGCGCCCAAAGAGACGCTGTGCTGGCGCAGGGAGCTTAAGTGGATATAGTCCGCCGAATCTCCGAAAATATTGTATGCCCGGGCATACTCCTGAAGCTGCTGCATATAGGGCGCCAGATACTCCGTCAGCAGGCCACCGAGAATCACGTCGCAGTCCAGGGCCATGCGGATGTTGTCAATGCCGATGGCCAGGTGCCGCAGCATATCGTGGAGCAGCAGTTCATAGTCCGGGTTGTGGGCGGAAAGCCCCTGGGCAAATTCCTCCAAAGTGACCCCAAGGGTGTTTTTAATCCGCAGGACGGAGCTGTAAGCTTCCAGGCAGCCGCGCTTGCCGCATTTGCAGGGCAGTCCCGCCGGCTCCACGCACATATGTCCAAACTCGCCGCTTCGCAGGTTATCGCCGTTGTAGGGAGAGCCTCCGAAGAACACGGCGCCGCCTACGCCGCTTTCCAGGGAGAAGTAGGCCAGGTTGGATTGGCCGCCCCGGAGGAACCACTCCGCCCGGCCGCCGCAGGTGGCGTCGTTGTCCAGATACACGGGATAGGGAATGCGGCAGGTCAGGGCATTCAGGTCCGTATTCTGCAGGCCCAAAGTGGGGGCCAGGAGGATGCGCTGTTTGTCCGGAGTAATGACGCCGGGCAGGGCAATGCCCACCCCCAGGAGCTTTCCCCGGTCCACCTGATGGTCATTCAAAAAGGCTTCCAGGGTATCGTAAAGGAATTTGGGGAACTCCTCGCTGTCCCAGGACAGGCTGTGGTGGATGCTGGCGTAGTGGAGTTCCTGAAGGTATAAATCTGCCAGGACCAGGCGAATGCGGTCTTCGGTAATGGAAATGCCCACGGCCACCCGTGCGTCGGACACAATGGAGAGATTCTGGGCCCGGCGGCCGCCGGTGGATTGCTCCTCGCCGCAGTACTGCACCAGCCCCATGTCCATGAGGCTGTTCAAAGCCTGATAGATAGTGGGCAGGCTCAGGCCCAGGGTCTGGGAGAGGCAGGCTTTCGTGCAGGGAGCCTTGGCGTCATACAGGCAGTGATACACCCGGCTGATGGTTTTTTGGCGCCGCTGGGCGGCGAGGTTTTCGCTTACCATGGGGAAAGACTCCTTTCCTTTTTTCATTGCCTCTATTGTAGCGGAAAAATTGCCCCTCGTCAATGGAAAAAACCGTATTTTCGGCCACTTTTATAAAATAGCATAATATAACTTTTTGAAACTCGCAAAAATCGCGTCAATATCCATGGCGATATTCATAAAAACAACGGGTTTAAATTTGAACAAAACGACAAAATGGCAACTTGCATATAGAAACTTCTTGACTTTTATAAAATGAGATATAAAATGAAGATAGAAACCGGGTGAGCAACAGCCCGTCCGGAACAAATTTTCTGAGGAGGAAAAACTTATGAAAAAATCCTTGCGTTGGTCCTGGCTCTGGCCATGGTTCTGACCCTGGCTGCCTGTGGCTCCAAGCCCGCCGAGACCCCGGAAACCACCGCAGCCCCCGCCCAGACGGAAGCTGCTCCCGCTGAAACCGAAGCTCCCGCCGCTGCCGAAGGCAATCTGGTCGGCGTGGCCATGCCTACCAAGGACCTGCAGCGTTGGAACCAGGACGGCTCCAACATGAAGGCCGAACTGGAAGCTGCCGGTTATGAAGTTGACCTGCAGTATGCCGCCAACGACGTACCCACTCATGTTCTTCGCCGTGAATCTGAGCCAGTATAAGGGCCTGCCTACCGCCCTGATCTGGGTGGTGATCGTGGTGGCCGTCTATGCCTACATTACCTCCAAGACCACCATGGGCCGCTATCTTTACGCCGTCGGCGGCAACGAAAAGGCCACCAAGCTCTCCGGCATCGACACCCGGAAAATCTACTTCTTCGCCTACACCAACATGGGCTTCCTGGCAGGCCTTGCCGGCGTGCTGACCATTGCGCGTATGGCCTCCGCCCAGCCTACCTACGGCACCAACTATGAGATGGACGCCATTTCCTCCTGCTTCATCGGCGGCGTGGGCACCGTGGCCGGCGTTATCGTGGGCGCTGTCCTTATGGGCGTCATCAACCTGGGCATGAGCATCATGGGCATCGACCAGAACTTCCAGAAGGTGGTCAAGGGCGCCGTGCTGCTGGTAGCCGTTATCTTCGACGTGGTCTCCAAGAAGAATAACTCGAAGTAAA
>DVJG01000074.1 GCA_018710805.1 Candidatus Faecousia faecipullorum | reverse complement strand
TTCCCCTGGGGATGATCCTGCCCAAATGGAACAAAATAGTAATGTTTTCGATTCAGGAGCCCTCCGATATTCTCTGCCGCACCAGCCAGGCCGTCGTTGGTGGAAATTGCCACCACCACGGGCCGCCCATTTCGCAGATGACTTTTTGCCGCCATGGTGACAGGGCCGTCGGCGATGCCGCAGCGAAGCTTTGCCAGGGTGTTTCCCGTGCAGGGAGCAATGACCAAAACATCCAATAGTTTCTTCGGTCCAATGGGTTCTACCTGGGCAATGGTGTGCAGGACCTCCGTACCGCAGATTTCTTTTGCCCTTGCAATGTGGGCTTCCGCCGTCCCGAAGCGGCTGTCGATGGTGTAGGCGGAATTGGAAAAAATTGGCATGAGCTTGTGCTCCCGGGCCAAAGCCTCCATGGCCGGGAACATTTTCGAGAATGTGCAGAAGGAGCCGCAGACCCCAAAGCCGATGTTCATACCTTCGCCTCCCCGCAAAGGGCCAAAACCCGCGTAGCAATGAGCCGTCCGGAGGATTCCGGTGCCCAGGTTCCCGGCAGTCCCCGGGCCAGAATGACATTCTCACCGGTAAGACCCGACCCGGATGCCAGATCAATAACCAGACAGCCTCCCAAATCCTTTCGGGAAACCATGGATGCCGGGACTGTATTGTAAATCATCCGGAATTTTCCCAGATGCTGAGGAAGTTCCCCGTAATCCAACGCTATGTATCCCAGAGCGCCCAGCATTGCCCGGTCGCTTTCCTTTCGCGCCGCAACCGCAACGGAGACACCCAGATTTTGCAGGTTTCTTGCCAGACACTTCCCGATCCGGCCCCAGCCAAGGACCAGAACGGGGAAGTCCCGGAAGGTTCCGGTCATGATTTTCCTTGCCACGCCCAAGGCGCAGTCCGCAGTAATGGCGGCGTTTTCCGCCAAATAAACGGCGTCTTTTAATAGGTCGATTTTTTGATATCCGTCCAATACCGGGTGTTCCAGTCCGCCGCCAATGACCGTTACATTCTCGGGAATCCGCTCCAAAATGGCTTCCGCATTTCCGCCGCCCCGGAGTTTTCCGTCAGCTCCGAAGCTCGGCACATCCAAAAGCACATGGGTAATCTCCGGGGAAGGGTGGTCGATGAGGGTTACGTTGTTTTCCTGCAAGCACCTGGCGGCAAATGCACAGGCGGCGGTGGTACCCGCCGGGAAAATCAGCATTTTCATATCCAGTCCTCCTTTGCCCCAGATTATGCAATGGGTGCCGCATCCGTGCTTGATTTTTCCCGGGAAATCGGTATAATAATAATGAGGTGATGTATATGCAGAGATTGGGCTTCATTCACGATATGCTGGATGTGAAAATCTTGATACTTTTCGTCATGTCCAAGGTCAACTATCCTGTGACCATTCAGCAGATCTATGAGCTGTGCTATCAGGACGACTGCCTGAGCTATTTCGATGTCTGCACCGCAGTGCCGGAGATGGTGAGATCCGGCCACCTGAAGGCCCTGGAGGGAGACACCTATGAGATCACCGACAAGGGACGAGAGGACGGCTCCACCACAGTGGACTCCATCGCCTTTTCCGTCCGCCAGCGTGCCGAGAATGCCGTGGCGAAATTCAACCGCCAAATCCGCCGCTCCAGTTACGTCAAAACCCAGGTCCTTCCCAGAGAGAACGGAGACTACTCCGTGATTATGTCCCTGGATGACGAAATGGGAAATCTCATGACCCTGGAGCTTCTTGCCCCAGACCAACGCCAGGCCGTCCGCCTGAGCCGTCTCTTCGAAAAGAAAGCTGAAGCCGTGTATAATCTCACCATGGCGGAGCTTCTGGATGAAGAAGAGGAGCTGGAATAAGAAAAGAATACCAAAGCCCAGTCCGCGGAATGCGGAGCTTTACTCCGATGAGGTTTTCCTTTTAAAGGAGGGCGTTTTATGAAAAAATTAGCTTTATTGGTTTATCCTGAGTTCAGCTTGCAGGAAGTGATGAATCTTTCAAGATTGTTTCGATGGGAGTATGATATTTTTACAGAAGTCATTTCCTCAGGAAAGGAACCTGTAAAAAGTGAAGAGGGAATTGTAGTACTTCCGCAAAAAACCACAGACGAGTTTTCTGTGGAGGATTATTCATGCTTAATTTTACCGGGATGCAGTGACCTTACGGAAGTAATGAAAGATAAAAAAATATTTGAATTTTTGGCGTCTTTTAGAGAAAATTTTGACTTCCCAATTGGGGCAATTTGCTCAGGGCCTATGCTTCTGGCGCGTGCTGGGGTACTTAAAAATAAGAAATTCACCGCTTCGGTTTTTATGGACTTTTTTGACTTCTGCCCCTTCTTGGAACGGGAAAATTATGTTGCTGCTCCCGAGGTCGTCTCTGGGAATATTGTGACGGCAGGTGGAAATAATTTCAATGGATTTGCCGTCAAGATGGCACATCTTCTTGGTTTGCAGTGCTCTGACAGAATTTTAAGCGGCTACATGGACAATTGGACAAAGGAAGACTATGAAGCATACCTTCCTCCCGAAGCTGTCAACGAAGTAAGGGCGACATTTTGCGATTTTTGATAGGAAAGACTAAGGCGGAGCTTCTGGACGAAGAAGAGGAGCTGGAATAAAAAAAGAATGCCAAAGCCCAGTCCGCGGAATGCGGAGCTGGGCTTTTCTGGTCTGAGTTGGGGGCTTTCATGGATATTACATACATCTCGGGAGATAACAAATTCAACTACCGGGTCTGTGGGATTTTGCTCCATGAGCATAAAATCCTTGCCATGCAGGATGCATGTTCTCCCTATTACTATCTTCCCGGCGGCCGTGTAAAGCTGGGAGAGACCGCTGAGGAAGCGGTCCAGCGGGAGCTGAAAGAGGAACTGGGCATTTCCGTCAAAATTCAGCGCCCCTTGTGGCTGAACCAAGCCTTTTTCACAGAGGATGTGGACCACCTCCACTACCATGAGCTGTGTGTCTACTTTTTGATGGACAGTTCAGAGCGCAGCCTGCTCCAAAAGGGTGAGGCATTTTCCGTGCAGGAAGGGGAGCGGGTCCTTAAATTCCGGTGGCTTCCTTTGGAGAGCCTGGAAACCGAATATTTTTACCCGCTGTTTTTGAAAAAAGAGATTTTCCACCTGCCGGACCACTTTACCATCCGGACGGAGTGGGAGTAGGAGAGAGAAACGTCCCGCTGGGAATTTCCCAGCGGGACGACTGCGTTTCAACGGGGGAGGGGAGTGCCCTTTCCAAAAATGGTTTACGAAAATTACAGGGAAGCAATGGCCTTCTGAATTCGCGCAACGGTCCGCTCTTTGCCCAGAAT
The DNA here is from genome assembly GCA_018710805.1 of Candidatus Faecousia faecipullorum. GTDB lineage: Bacteria > Bacillota > Clostridia > Oscillospirales > Oscillospiraceae > Faecousia > Faecousia faecipullorum. The sequence continues at coordinate 3,900 of DVJG01000074.1, read as the reverse complement.
CTGCATGACGGTGTACAGGTCCGGGGAGTTGTGCTGCCCGGTGACGGCAAGACGAATCATGGTGGAAACGTCGGCCACCGTACCGGGGAAGGCGGCAGGGTCGGCTTTGTAGGCCTTCATGTCCGTGGTAAAGCCAATGTCGTTGGTGATGGCCTTGACCTTGTCGAACCAGGTATTGGCGTCGTCGGCAATATCGAAGACTCCCAGGAATCGATTCAGCACGTCGATTACCAGGGCCTTGTCAAACTTTTCGTCAAACTGGGGCCTGCCCAGATAGTCGTCGTAGAAGAATCCCATGTAGGGCTTGGCATCCTTCCAGACTGCCAGGTCCTTTCTGGGCTTCTTGCCGCCCCGTCCGATGGCGAGAATCTTTTTTGCATACTCCGGGTCGGAAGTGAGCTTGTCGCCGAAATCGGGGTCAAATTCCCTTGCCCACTGGGCCAGCTGGGCATACACATCCTCTGCGCTCATGCGGGAAATGACGTTTTTGGACACGTCCACCAGCTTTGCGTAGTCGAAGAGGGAGCCTGCGGGGTTCAGCTTCTTGGGACTGAACTTGAAGTCCACCGCCGGGGTGTCGGGATTGGCCCGCCGCCAGTCCTCATAGTTGGAGTTCAGCAGCGTCATGATGTACTCGTACACCGCAGATACCGGGAATCCCTCAGCCTTGTAGTAGGTCAGTGCCAGCTCCGGGTCCTTTCGCTTACTGAGCTTCCGCTTGGAATTGCCGTCCATCTTCATGAGGGGGCCAATGTGGACATACTTGGGAAGCTTAAAGCCCAGGGCCTGGAACAGCTGAATGTGGAAGGGCAGGGTGGGGAGCCACTCGTCGCCCCGGACCACATGGGTGGTCCGCATGAGATGGTCGTCAACGGCGTGGGCGAAGTGATAGGTGGGGATGCCGTCGGACTTGAGAAGAACGTGGTCAATGTCGTTTTCCGTAATGGTCAGCTTTCCCTTCACCAGATCGTCGAACTTGAACTGGTTTTCAATGCTTCCCGTGGACCGGAACCGCAGGACCCAGGGATTGCCGGCGTCCAGCTGGGCCTGGATGTCCTCCATGGACCGATCACGCCACATGGCATACTTGCCGTAATAACCGGTGTTTTCCTTGTTGGCTTCCTGCTGTTCCCGCATGGCTGCCAGCTCCTCCTCGGTGCAGAAGCAGGGGTATGCTTTGCCTTCGGATACCAGCTTTTTGGCGTAGACGTGGTAAATGGAGGCCCGCTGGCGCTGGCGATAGGGGCCATAGATGCCGTTGTCGCCTTCCATGGTGGCACCCTCGTCAAACTGGATGCCATAGTGCTTCAGGGTGTTGATGAGCACCTCCACAGCCCCGGGGACCTCCCGCTTGGCGTCGGTGTCCTCCACCCGCAGGAAGAGCACGCCGCCGCTCTGATGGGCCATGCGCTCGGAGGTCAGACCCTGAACCAGATTGCCCAGATGGACAAAGCCGGTGGGAGAGGGGGCCATCCGGGTGACCACTGCCCCTTCCGGGAGATTCCGCTGGGGGAAACGGGCTTCCAGCTCCTCAGGCGTTTCTGTTACGTCTGGAAAAAGCAGTTTCGCCAGTGCTTGATAATCCATAAAAATGCTACCTCTTTATTCAAAATTTTCTGCCTGGATTATACCACAGCCCGGAAAAGAAATCAATGACCCCCGGCATCTTTTGGAATTTCATCTTGCACGTTTCCGTAAGATGTGCTAAACTAAAGAAAATTTGTATAAGAAAGCGTGACCATTATGTCTGAAATTCTGACCGAAACCGCCGCACCCAAAAAACGTATGCTCTCCGGCATCAAGCCCTCCGGCGATTTGACCTTGGGGTCTTACCTGGGGGCCATCAAAAACTGGAAAGAGCGGGCAGACGAATTCGACTGCTTCTACTTTATGGCGGACCTCCACGCCATCACCGTCCGCCAGAACCCTGCCGACCTGCGCCGCCGGACCTTGGAGCAGCTGGCCCAGTACATCGCCTGCGGTCTGGACCCGGAAAAGAATACCCTGTTTATCCAGTCCCATGTCCACCAGCACGCAGAGCTGGGCTGGGTGCTGGACTGCTATGCCATGTTCGGAGAGCTGTCCCGCATGACCCAGTTCAAGGATAAGTCCGCAAAGAACGCCGACAATATCAACGGCGGCCTCTTTACCTATCCTGCCCTCATGGCGGCGGATATTCTGCTGTACCAGCCGGACTATGTGCCTGTGGGAGAGGACCAGAAGCAGCACGTGGAGCTGTGCCATACCATCGCCCGCCGCTTTAACGGCATCTACGGCGATGTGTTCAAGCTGCCGGAACCCTATGTGGCCAAGGTGGGCGCCCGCATCATGAGCCTGACCAACCCCACCGCCAAAATGTCCAAGTCGGAAAATGAGGACACGGGCCGTGTCCTGGTTATGGATTCTCCCGAGACCATCATGCGCCAGTTTAAGCGGGCCATTACCGACTCCGACACCGAAAACTGCGTCCACTATGACCGGGAGAACAAGCCCGGCGTCAGCAATCTTATGTCCATCTACGCTGCCTGCACGGGAAAAACCTTCCAGGAAATCGAAGCGGAATTTGCCGGCCAGGGCTATGGCAAGTTCAAGCCCGCGGTGGGCGAAGCCGTGGTGGAGACCTTGCGTCCCATCCGGGAGGAGGCCACCCGCCTCATGAAGGATAAGGGCTATCTGGAAAGCGTCTACCGCAATGGCGCCGAAAAGGCCAGCTATGTTGCGGAGAAAACCCTTCGCAAGGTCTATAAAAAAGTGGGCTTCGTGGCGCGATAATGGAAAACAAACAGAAAGCACCGGAGCCGGACCTCTATGACCGGGAAGAAGCCTGCTCACGGTCCATCAGAAGTGTGCTGAAGGCCTGCTTTATGCGGCTTCTGGTGGCGGGGCTGATGATCTTTGTGCTCCTCAGTGAGAAACGCCCTCTGTGGCTCTGGGGGCTGATTGGCCTGGTCCTGCTCATGAACCTTGCGGGCATGCTTCCGCTGACGGCGGAGCTAAAAAAGCGTCTTCGGGAGCGGAAAGAACTCCGGGCCCAGGAAGAAACCTAAATGAATTTCCCACAAGAAGCGTAAAACTTTTTGTGGGAAATTTTTTGCCATAGATGAAAGTATTTTGCTTTCTGAATCGTATCCCTATTGAAGGCGCCTGAAAGGAGTGAAATCCATGAACAAAATGAAGGAGGCGGAGCGTCTGGCTTTTACATATGCCGACGCCATTCTCCGCCTCAGCTACACCTACCTCAAAAACACCGATGATGCCCAGGACGTGTGCCAGACGGTGTTTGTAAAGCTCCTGTCTCAGCCCCGGGAATTCGACACCCCGGACCACGAGAAAGCTTACATCCTTCGCATGACCGCAAACGCCTGCAAGGACCTGATGAAAAGTCCCTGGCGGAAGCGGAAATGCGATTTGGCCGATTACCTGGAGGTTCCCGCCCCGGAGGTAAGGGACGGCTCCGTTCTGGATGCCGTGAATCAGCTTCCGCCGGCATACCGGGCGGTGATCTACCTGCACTACTACGAAGGCTACACCGCCGCAGAGATTGGCAGTATCCTGGGAATTCCGAAAGCCACGGTTCACACCCGGCTGGTTCGAGGCCGGGAAAAGCTCAAACCCTATTTGGAGGAATTTGGATATGGATATGTTTGAATATCAAAGAAACTTGGATTCTCTGTCCTTTACGCCGGAGCAGAAGGCGAAGCTGGCCGCCAAGGCCGTGCTTGCCGCAGAGCAGAAGCCCCAAAAGCACAGCTTCCGCATTTTGAAAACCGCCGCCGCAGCGTTCTGCCTGCTTTTCGCTCTGACCATTACGGCGGAAGCGGCAGGCGTTCAAACCCCGCTGTCGGAGTTCCTGGCACCGATTTTCGGCGGCACGGTTGCCCAGACTGAGATCATCGACAA
>DVJG01000073.1 GCA_018710805.1 Candidatus Faecousia faecipullorum | reverse complement strand
CGCTATGGTAATCGATCATTTTGCGTCATTGCAGGGAAAATAAAAACGCAGGGAGCCGAAGCTCCCTGCGCACCCGCTATAGCCGTCACACGCCCAATTATGACCTGCACGAAACGGCAGGTGGGATGCCGCTCCCAACCATTACTGCTCCCAGCATCCGCCCACGGTCAGAGCCAGGGCGGGAGGTCTGCAAACAGGCAGGGAAGTCTAACGTCCCAATTCAAAAATGTGGGTCCAAAAGGGCGCACAACGCACCAAGCAGGAAAGATAAAGGCAAGTGCCCTTATTCTTCCATATCTTCCTCCGCGTATAACGCATCCATGATAAGGTCATACACGGTTTGAAGCTCCTCTTCGTCCTCAATGGCACAGAGAATGGGTTCTCCGTCTTCTTCAATGGATTTGAGGATGCTCACTTCCAGTTCCTCTGTATCTTCCCCGGCGGGAACCACAGCAAGATAGGAACTTCCGTTGTACTCCAGGGTGCTGAGGACCTCCAGCTCGTACTCTGTGCCGTCCTCGTCGGAGATGGTGATGAAGTCGGAACCAAATTGATCTTCCATTTCGTTTCCTCCCTGGAATATGCTGTGCAAAAAGAATGTAGCAAAACTTCATACCTATGGGTTGTGGCTCAAATGCATGAAGCTTTGTGGATGCCTTTATTCTACAGCCTCATGAAGACAAAATCAAGAGGCAATATTGAACAGAATTCCCAGGGACAATTTCGGCAAGGATTCACTCAAGAGAGGTAATCCTCCAGTAGTTTTTCCAGGTCCCGGTCATTGCGTACCACGATGCCTTTTTCCAGTGCCAGTTGGTCCGCCTCGGGAAAGGTGTCGATCTGCCGAGGAAAAATCTGCTTCGGCTCCGTTTTTCCCCGGTCATACAGGGCAAGATATCCTTTGTAGGAGCCCAGAATGACCAGCAGGGCCAACAGCGCGTTCGCCATTCGTTTTCCAATCAAGTCTATGCGCCTCCCAGCCTGTTTGTTCCTATTGTCTCCTGAATTTCAAGGATTATTAATAAAATAGGGCTTTCGTTTTGAAATTGGGTATGCTATAATGATACACGTGTTTTGCTATGCCCAAATGGACGCACATAAACTTCATTCCCATGAAGTCTTCTGCCAGCCGATTCCTGCTGGCAGGTCAAATGAATTTCTGAGCCCATGTGGCTTGTATTTTGGAGGTTACCCTATGGCAGAAGAAAAGAAAACGAGACGCAGGGGTCCCAGACCGCGGCAGGAGTGGAATCCCCATTGGCTCCTGAAGCTTTGTTTTACAGTGGTGAGCGTTGCGTGGTCGGCACTGAAAATCGCCGTGGGTGCGGCGGCTACGGTGCTTCTCATTGTGCTCATCTGCGGTACGGTGTTTGTGGGAACCCTTGGCGACTACCTGCAGGAGGACATCCTCACGGAAGCTGCCAACTGGTCTCTGGAAGACTATGTGGTCCCCGAGACCTCCTTTATCTACTATGTGGACAGCAGCGGAAATATCCAGCAGCTTCAGCAGATCTATACCACCATTGACCGCCAGTGGGCGAGTTTGGATGAGATTCCCCAGTCCCTCATTGACGCGGCGGTGGCAATTGAAGATAAGCGTTTCTACGAGCATCAGGGCGTCGACTGGATCACCACGGTGAAGGCCTGCCTCAATATGTTCTTTGGCGGCTCCGAACAGTTCGGCGGCTCAACCATTACCCAGCAGCTGGTGAAAAACATCACCGACGAAAAGAGTGTCACGGTCCAGCGAAAGGTCATGGAGATATTCCGTGCCCAGATGTTTGAACGGGACTATGACAAAGACGTCATCATGGAGCAGTACCTGAACCGTATTTACCTGGGCAAGGGCTGCTACGGTGTCAAGAGTGCAGCGGCGGCTTATTTCGGCAAGGAGCTGCAGACCCTTACCCCTGCCGAATGTGCGGCGCTGATCAGCATCACGAATAACCCCTCTCTCTTTAACCCCTATTCCGACAGCGTGTATATGTATAAGGGCGAGGAGCGGGACGGTGCAGGCCGAAACCGCTACCGCCAGCTAAACGTCCTGGAACAGATGAAGGAGCAGGGCTACCTCACAGAGGAAGCGTACAAGGAAGCCGTGGACCAGGAGATGGTCTTTAAGGACGGCATCGACGATAACGACCGCTGGACCGTCTGCGAAAACCCGGAATGCGGCTATCAGGGCACCCGCAGTAACTTTACTGGTGACGGCGAGACCTTCTACTGCCCCCAATGCGGTGCAGCGACCTCTGTTGCCATCAATGCCTCCCAGCATATCTACTCCTGGTATGTGGATGCAGTCATTTTGGATTTTGCCTCCTATCTGGCCGCCCAGGACGGCAAGGACTGGGACGCCATGGAACAAAGTGAACGGGACCTGTATCTGGAACGTATCCAGAAAGGCGGCTACCATATCTACACGCCTCTTGACATGAAGATTCAGCGTGTGGTGGACCAAGTCTACGGCGACGTCAGCAATTTGCCTGCCACCAATTCCAATCAGCAGCTCCAATCCAGCATCGTGGTCATCGACAATCGTACAGGCGATGTTGTGGCCCTGGCAGGCGGCGTGGGGGAAAAGAAAACCTTCTTAGGCTATAACCGGGCCACCCAGGCGAAGCTCCAGACAGGTTCTGTGCAGAAACCCATTTCCATCTACGCTCCCGGCTTTGAATCCGGTAAGATCACCCCGGCCACGGTCATGCGGGATATGCCGGAAAACTATGATAACGGCAACTGGCCTAAAAACGACAGCCGTGTCTACAACTACCGCCGCACGGTGCTTCAGGGCATTACTTCGTCCTTGAATGCCGTATCGGTGGACGTGCTGAAAACCATTGGCACGGAGTATGCTTACTCCTTTGCCAAGTATAACTTTGGCCTGAATCACTTGGTAGAAGACTATACCACTGCAAATGGTGAAGTGAAATCCGATATCGCCCTGGCGCCTCTGGGCCTGGGCGCACTTACCGTAGGCGCCACGGTGGAAGAGGTTGCCGCATCCTTCGCCACCTTCCCCAACGGCGGCACCTATCGGGAGCCCCGGCTCTATACCAAGGTCTATGACAGCGATGGCCGGCTGGTGGTGGACAACACCCAGGACTCCCGGAACATCCTGAGCCAAAAGTCTGTGGACTATATGAACTACTGCCTCTATAACGCCGCCAACTACGGCACAGGTGGTGCGGCAGTTTTCCCGGGCCAGTCCATTGCCGGTAAGACGGGTACTACCTCCTCCAACCGGGACCGCTGGTTCGCGGGCTACACCAGTCACTATACCGCCGCAGTTTGGGTGGGCTACGACCAGCCGGAACAGATTCGTGTTGCCGGCGGCAACCCTGCCGCAGTTCTGTGGAAGAAGGTCATGCAGCCCATCCACGAGGGCCTGAACAATCAAGCGCTGTATGACGGCAGTCACTTCCAAAGCATTGCCGTCTGCCTGGATTCCGGCAAGCTGGCCGGTCCCGCCTGTCATGCCGATCCTCGGGGAGACCGGACGGTCTATGCAAATGTCTACCCCGGTGACGGGCCTACGGAAACCTGCGATAAGCATATTATGGTAGATTATTGCATTACTGGCGGCGGCGTTGCCACGGAATACTGCTCTTCCTATCCCGACGCCGAGGTGGGAAGCCGGGCGCTGGTCCGTATGACGCCTGAGGAGATTCAGGAGATTCGGGATGCCGCCAACTGTGGCCTGCAGGATATGTACAAAATGGATGGCTATGTCTATTATCTGGGCGAAGAAGGCTGGCATGGCTTCAGCGGCAATGCCAATTTTGACGTGGTAGCGCCCTATGTCATGTGTCCCCTTCATGGTTCCGGAGCCTGGATTGACCCGGAAGGGGAGGGAGACGATGAAGGCGATTACTTCCCTGACGGCGGCGGCGCGGACATGGGCGACGACGGCTTCTGGGGCTGAGCAAACTAGAAAGAATAGGAGAAAACCCAATGCTTTGGATTTCCGATGGGTGGAAAGATTATGAGGTTCTGGACGCTTCCGATGGGGAGCGTTTGGAGCGATGGGGAAAGTATATCTTGGTCCGTCCGGACCCCCAGGTGATTTGGAATACCCCGAAAAATGCCCCTCAGTGGAAGCGTTACGATGCCCGCTACGTCCGCTCCAATACAGGCGGCGGCCACTGGAGCGACCATAAGCTTCCCGAACGGTGGCAGATCCGATATAAGGATTATTTGACCTTCAATGTCAAGCCCATGAACTTTAAGCACACAGGCGTGTTTCCGGAGCAGGCCGCCAACTGGGACTTTATCCGGGACAAAGTGAAAAACGCAGGACGGCCCATTCGGGTTTTGAACCTCTTTGCCTATTCCGGCGGCGCCACCCTGGCCGCCGCGGCGGGAGGTGCGGAGGTCTTCCATGTGGATGCTTCCAAGGGCATGGTGGCCTGGGCCAAGGAAAACGCCATTGCCTCAGGCCTGCAGGATAAGCCCATCCACTGGATGGTAGACGACTGTGCCAAATTCATTCAGCGGGAGATTCGCCGGGGCCGAAAATATGACGGCATTATCATGGACCCGCCCAGCTATGGCCGGGGACCCAGCGGCGAGATCTGGAAGATGGAAACCAGCTTTTTCCCCTTCCTCCAGGAGACCGCCAAGGTTCTCTCTGATGACCCGCTGTTTGTCATTATCAATTCCTATACCACGGGCCTTGCCCCTTCCGCTGTGTCCTACGCCTCCGACGTGGTGTTCTGCCCCAAGTTCGGCGGCCACACCGAGGCAGGGGAGCTGGGTCTGCCCGTGAAAGAGAGCGGGCGCATTCTGCCCTGCGGCGCCACAGGCCGTTGGACGGCTGAGGGGTGATTATATGGAAGACATCATCTCCGTAGAGCATTTGGCCTACGCCTACCCGGCCGTGGAAAATCAGCCGGAGCTGCCCATCTTTGAGGACCTGAACCTCACCGTGGAGCAGGGGAGCTTCGTGGCCATTTTAGGCGCCAACGGCTGTGGAAAGTCTACCCTTGCCAAACATTTTAACGCCATTCTGCTTCCTACCGGGGGAAAGGTCTATGTATCCGGCATCGACACCTCCAATCCTGAGCGCATTCTTTCCGTCCGCAGACGGGTGGGCATGGTGTTCCAAAACCCGGATAACCAGATTGTTGCCAACGTGGTGGAGGAAGATGTGGCCTTTGGCCCGGAGAACCTGGGTGTTGCGGCTCCGGAAATCCGCCGCAGGGTCAATAATGCCTTAAAGCAGGTTGGAATGTACGACTACCGGGAGCACGCACCCCACCTTCTGTCCGGCGGACAGAAGCAACGCATTGCCATTGCAGGGGTTATTGCCATGGAGCCTAAGTGTATTGTCCTGGACGAGCCCACCGCCATGCTGGACCCCAAGGGCTGCCGGGAGGTTATCGATACCATTGCCTCTCTCAGCCGGGAAAAAGGCATCACCGTGGTGCTCATTACCCACCACATGGAAGAGGCTGCCAAAGCCCAGCGGGTGGTGGTCCTCCATAAGGGAAAAGTTGCCGCCGACGGAACGCCCGGAGAGGTGTTCTCTCAGGTTGCGCTTTTGCACAGCCTGGGCCTGGCTGCCCCCGAATCCGTGGAGCTTTCCTGGGA
>DVJG01000072.1 GCA_018710805.1 Candidatus Faecousia faecipullorum | reverse complement strand
AACCACCAAGGAGGTTATCATGGAAAACAAAGCTACAAGACAGTACGATGTGGTTGTCATTGGCGCCGGCAACGGCGGATTGACAGCCGCAATTCGCGTGCTCCAGGGCGGCTATTCCTGCCTGCTTCTGGAAAAGCACAACCTGCCCGGCGGATTTGCCACCAGCTTCAAGCGGGGACGGTTTGAGTTTGAAGCCAGCCTGCATGAGCTGAACGACTTCGGTTCCGCGGAGGCTCCCGGCGACATCCGCACCCTGTTCCGGGACCTGGGAGTGGAGGACAAGGTGGACTGGATCCGCATTCCAGAAGCCTACCATCTCATCACCACTGACAAGAAGTACGATTGCGAAATGCCCTTTGGTGTGGAAGCCTTTATTGACAAGATGGAGCAGTATGTCCCCGGCTCCAGGAAGTCCATGACAGCGTTCTTTGAGCTGTGCAACGAGGTCCGTGACGCCCAGGCCTATTCCAACTCCGTCAACGGAAATACGGATTCCTCTTATATGAAATCCCATTTCCCCAACTTTGTGAAGGCCGGCAGCTACAGCGTCAATGAAGTCCTGGATTCTCTGAAAATGCCCCAGGCTGCCCGGGACATTCTCAACGCCTACTGGTGCTATCTGGGCGTGGACTGCGACCGGCTCAGCTTCCTGCACTACGGCTCCATGGTCATCCGCTATATCACTCGGGATGCCTGGATGCCCAGAATGCGCTCCCATGAAATCAGCCTGGCTCTGGAAAGCCGGATTCGGGAACTGGGCGGTCATGTGTGGTATCATTCCGAAGCATCCAAAATTCACACCGACGCAGCAGGGAAGATCACCGGTGTGGAGCTGAAGGACGGCACGGTGGTTGCCACCCATCATGTGATTGCCAACTGCTCTCCCCATCTGGTCTTCGGAAAAATGCTGCCGGCTTCCGCTGTCAGCGAGCAGGCCCTTCGGGCAACCAATGCCCGTGAGTTTTCCGGACGTGGCTTTTCCATGTTCCTGGGCCTCAACAAGTCTGCCGAAGAGCTGGGCATCAAGAGCCACAACTACTTCATCTATGACACTGCCGACTCCGCCAAGCAGTTTGACCTGATGCGGAAAGTGGATACCAACCATGTCCAGGCCACGGTATGTCTCAACAATGCGTTCCCGGAGTGCTCGCCCAAGGGAACCTGCATGATGTACTTTACCACCATGTTCATGTCCGACGACTGGGGCAATGTAACCGAAACAGACTATTTCAAAGCCAAAGACCGGGTTGCAGCGGATATGATCCAGGTATTTGAGCGGGAAACCGGCTGCAATCTCCACGACCACATTGAGGAAATCTGTGTTGCCAGCCCCACGACTTATGCCCGTTACTGCGGCCATCCCGAGGGCAGCATTTACGGCTACCTTACCGCAGACTGGGACAGCCTGATGCCCCGTTTGATGATGATGAAAGAGGACGCAAAGCTCTTCCCGGGCCTGCGGTTTGCGGGAGGCTATGCCATGCGTTCCAGCGGATATTCCAGCGCCTATGTCTCCGGCGATATTTCCGGACGGCAGACCGTTGGCGACCTGAAAGCGGAGGTGAAGTAATATGAAATTCCAGAGACAGATCTTCGGATTTATGGATATGCTCCGGTTCAAGAAAATTGTGCCCAAGCGGCGGGAGGCCCTGGCAAACGGCGCCAACACGCCAATTCCTCAGGAATACCGGACCAATGTACTGGCGAAAAAGCTGCACCCGGGTTCCATGGAAGTGGAACTGACAGCCATCCGGGATTTGACGGACCGGATGAAGGAGTTTACCTTCCGCCGGGTGGATGGGGACGCGTTTCCTTTCTTCCGGGCGGGTCAGTATGCCTCTCTGCGTACCACCGTGGGAGAGAGCCTGGTCAGCCGTCCTTACTCCATTTCTTCCAGTCCCCGGGAAGCCCTGGAGAATAAGCTGACCCTTGGCGTGGAAGATGCCGGATTCTTCTCTCACTATCTGAACACCCAGGCCAAAGTCGGCGATCGCTTTACCATGAGTGAGCCCAGCGGAGAATTCCACTATGAAACCCTCCGTGACAGCAAGCAGATTGTCTGCGTGGCCGGCGGTTCGGGCATTACGCCCTTCCTGTCCATGGCGAAAAGCATGGTGGATCAGGATGAGCCCTATGACATGATTCTCTTCTATGGCGCAAGAGATGAAGCACACATTGCCTATAAAGCAGAGCTGGATGCCCTGGCCCGGAAGGGATTGAAGGTCGTCTATGTCCTCAGTGATGAGCAGAAGCCCGGATATGAACAGGGGTTCATCTCCGCAGAGCTGATGGCGAAGTATGTGGATTTGAAGCAGGTGACATTCTTCCTCTGCGGTCCGGCGGCGATGTACGCCTTCCTGGAAAAGGAGCTGGCGCCCCTGAACCTGCCGGTGAAGGCTGTCCGCAAAGACGCTACCTGCTGCCTGGATTTGCCCATGGAAAATCCCCGGACCTTCCGTCTGACGGTACGGATTCGGGATCAGGTCAGCACCATCGACGCCAAGGAAAACGAAACCTTGCTTGCGGCCATGGAGCGTGCCGGAATTCCTGCCCCCAACAAATGCCGGGCAGGCGGCTGCGGCTACTGTCACAGCAAGTGGATTTCCGGAGACTACCAGGTGGCGGATAAGCGAGATGGCCGCCGGGAAGCAGACCGGAAATTCGGCTGCATTCATCCCTGTGTCACCTATCCCATGAGTGACATGGAGATCGATGT
>DVJG01000071.1 GCA_018710805.1 Candidatus Faecousia faecipullorum | reverse complement strand
TCTCAGGCTCCAAGTGTGGAATTTGTCCCCCCATGGGGGACAAATTATGCACGCAGGAGACTGCAAAACACCTGTCAAAAAGCCTCAAAGAGGATTTTTGACAGTCTAAAAGGGCGGTGCCATTGCACCGCCCTTCGATATATTATTGCACGCCGCAGCAGGTCCGATATCGCTGGATGAACACCTTGCTCTGCTTGAGGCTGTCCACACCTGCGGATAGTTTCAGACGCAGAGTCGGCTCCTTGGCGTTGGCCAGAAAGGTGACCCTTGTTTTGTAGTCCGGGTCGGCACAGAGAGCGCCTACGGCATCAAAATTGAGGTTCGACAGGGTGAAGAGCACGTCTCCCGCCTTCTGTCGGATGTCCTTGACGCCAACAGAGCGTGCCTGGGCCCGGAGCAGAGCGATGTCGATGAGGTTCAGCACACCCTTGGGCGGCTCGCCGTAGCGGTCCACGATTTCGTCCAGCAGGTCGTCGGCGTCCTCGGGGGAGCGAATGGCCGCCATACGGCGGTATAGGTCCATGCGCTCCTCTCCGCGGGAGACATAATCCTTGTCCACGTTGGCGGTGACGTTCAGGTCCGCTGTACATTCCGGAGCTTTGGGCGCCTCGCCTCGCTCTTCCAGAACCGCCTCGTCCAGGAGCTTCAAATACATATCGTAGCCTACGCTGGACATATGGCCCGACTGCTCGGCGCCCAGCAGGTTGCCTGCACCTCGAATTTCCAGGTCCCGCATGGCGATTTTGAAACCGGAGCCAAATTCGGCGAAGTCCCGGATTGCGGAGAGGCGCTTCTCCGCAATTTCAGACAGACTCTTGTCCGGCTTGTAGGTGAAGTAGGCGTAAGCGTGGCGGGTGGAGCGGCCAACCCGGCCCCGGAGCTGATGGAGCTGGCTCAGGCCCAGACGGTCGGCATTTTCGATGATCAGGGTGTTGGCGTTGGGAATATCCAGGCCTGTTTCGATAATGGTGGTGCAGACCAGTACCTGAATTTCCCCCTCGGCCATGGCCTGCATCACGTCACCCAGGGCATCCTCGCCCATTTGCCCGTGGGCTACGGCAACGGATATGCCGGGATTTCTGCGTTTGATGGCTGAGGCGCACTGATCGATGGTCTCCGTGCGGTTATGGAGGTAGTAGACCTGTCCGCCCCGCTCAATCTCCCGGCGGATGGCGTCGTCAATCACCGCGTCGTTGTGCTCCATGACCAGGGTCTGGACCGGATAGCGGTCGGCGGGAGGCTCTTCAATGGTGGACATATCCCGCAGACCCGATAGGGCCATGTTCAGGGTTCTGGGGATAGGCGTTGCGGAAAGAGTCAGAACATCCACGCCCTTGGACATTTCCTTCAGCCGCTCCTTGTGGCTCACGCCGAAGCGCTGTTCCTCGTCGATGATGAGAAGGCCCAGGTCCTTGAACTGAATGGACTTTTGCAGGAGCTTGTGGGTGCCGATAATCAAATCCACATTGCCCGAGGCGAGATTTCGCAGGGTTTGCTGCTGCATTTTTGGTGTCCGGAACCGGCTGAGCACGTCGATGTTTACCGGAAAGCCCCGGAATCGCGCCACGGCGGTCTGGTAGTGCTGCTGAGCCAGCACCGTGGTGGGGACGAGAATGGCAACCTGCTTTCCGTCCATGACGGCCTTCATAACGGCTCTGAGCGCCACTTCGGTTTTGCCGAAGCCCACATCGCCGCAGAGCAGACGGTCCATGGGAGTTGGGGATTCCATGTCTTTTTTGATGTCGGCGATGCACCGAAGCTGGTCGTCGGTTTCGGGGTAGGGAAAGTTGTCTTCAAATTCCCGCTGCCAGGGGGCATCGGCGGCGAAGGCGTAGCCGGGCTGGCGCTTCCGGGCGGCGTAGAGCTGAATAAGCTCTCCGGCCATGTCTTTGGCGGCTTTGCGGGCCTTGGCCTTTGTCTTCTGCCAGGCATCGGAGCCGATTTTGTTGAGCTTGACGTTGGACTCTTCACCACCGCCGCCGATGTACTTGCTGACCAGGTCCAGCTGGGTAGCAGGGACGAAGAGGGTGTCGCTTCCCTGATAGGCAATTTTAATGTAGTCTTTAATGGCCCCGTCCACCTTGATCTGCTCCATGGCAACAAAGCGGCCGATGCCGTAGTTCTCGTGGACCACCAAATCGCCGGGGGTCAGGTCCGTGAAGGAATTGAGCTTCTGACGGTTGGTGGCGGCGGTCTTCTTGGGTGTTTTCTTTTTGGGCTCAGACCGGGCCATGAGCTGGCCTTCCGTAAGGATGGCGAGCTTGCTCAGGGGATACTCCATGCCAAAGGGCAGAGAGCCGTCGGTGAGCAGAATCTGCCCTGCCTTGGGAAGGGTAGTCAGCGGGATGCAGAGGAAGGCGGATAGTCCCCGTTCTCTCAGCATCTGCTGCAAAAGTTCCGCCCGATGCCGGGAACCGCAGAGAACCAGGGAGCCGAATTCCATTTTCTGGTAGTGCTGCAGGTCTGAGGCGGCGGTGTCCATGTTGCCGCCGTAGCCGGGGAGTTGTTTGGCAGACATGGGCAGAAGCAGCTTTGGCGGGCAGTCTTCGGGATAGGCGGAGCCGCCGAAGGCGTCAAAATAGGTAAGTGTCCGCCCCTGGAGCTTCCGGCAGAAATCCTCCCAGGAAATTGCGAAATCACAGAGCTCTCCGGCTACCAGTCCGCCCTGGAGCATACTGTCGAGCCCCATTCCCAATTCCTCGGTCCGGGTTTTGGCGGCGCGGCGGAGGCTGGAGTGATCGCAGACCACAATGACGGCGTCCTGGGGAATGTAGTCCGCTGCTGTGGCCATTTCCGGATAGATAAGGCTCATATAACGGTCGGAAGCCGTTGAATGGACACCGTTTTCGTATTTTTCCAAATCCTTTTCCAGGGTCTTGACCAGAGGCTCGTTGACGTTTTTCCGCCGCTTCTGCCGTGCAATGAGCCCGGAGAGGTCCCGGCACAGGCCGGGGATGCCGCCGGGATGGAGGCTGGGCTGGGTTTCCGCCACGGGAAGAATGGTGATGGCGGTTAAGTTTTCGTTCCGCCGCTGGGTGGCGGGATCAAAGTAGCCCATGGTGTCCAGCTCGTCGCCGAAAAATTCGGCACGAATGGGCTGGTCGGCAGCGGGGGAGAAGATATCCACAATGCCGCCGCGGACGGCAAACTGGCCGCTGCCCTCCACCATGCCGCACCGGGAGTAACCGGCGGCGGTGAGCTTGGAAAGCAGATTTTCAAGGGGATACTCCTTGCCCACCTCCAGAGTGAAGGCCGTGGAAAGGAGCACGTCTTTGGGCATGGTCCGCAGGCTCAGAGATTCCCAAGTCATGATTTGCAGGCTGGTTTTCTGGAGTGCCAGATCATAGAGCTGGCGCAGACGACGCTGTTCCCAGGCCCTGGACACCACCGCCGCATCATAGAAAGTCAGTTCCCGGCTGGGAAGTATGGGAGCTGCAAGGCCGAGAAAGCCATTCAGCTCTTCCTGAAGCCTTCTTGCCGCCATGTCGTCCTGGCAGAGCAGCACCATGGGCCGCTTCAGGTCCCGATATAGCCCCGCAATGAGATGGGAGCGGTTGATCTGGCCGATGCCTGTGATGGCCACGCTCTGGTGGTGTTTCAAGCCGTCCAGGGCGGAGACATATTCCGGAATGGCACCCAGCATGGAAAGAAGCAGTTCCATAATCTTACCTCAAAATAAAAATGTGACAACGCGACAAAGCGGAAAGGGGGATAAGACCCCCTCTCCGTTCTGTTTCTGCAAATATTTACAACTTATTGCCTGCAAAATCCCATCAGGAAATTTTAAGCAGTGCTTACGGATGGCTTCCATTGAAGCGGTTGGCCGCCTCCGGCACACCGTAATCCATGACAGCAAGAGCAGCCTCGGCAGCATTGCGCAGGGACACTGCCATGGCTTTTTCGTCCTGGGCGGAAAAACTTCCCAAAACCCAGGCAGCCAGGTCATATTCGGGGGTGGGCTTGGCGCCGACGCCGATTTTGACCCTTGGGAAATCCTGACTCCCCAGCTCGGAAATGATGGACTTGATGCCGTTGTGGCCGCCTGCGGAGCCTTCGGCCCGGATACGCAGCCGTCCCGGCGCTAAAGAGATGTCGTCAAAAAGGACCAATATGCGCTGAGGCGGGATTTTAAAGTAGGCCGAAAGTCCCAACACCGATTTCCCGGACAGATTCATATAGGTCTGGGGCTTTAACAGATAGACCTTTCTGCCGCCGTAGACCGTCTGACCGTAGAGACCCTGAAATTTCAGCTTGTCCACCTTGCAGTGGAGATTTTTCGCCAAAATGTCCAAGGCCCGGAAGCCGGTGTTATGCCGGGAACGCTCATATTCTCTTCCCGGGTTCCCCAGACCAACGATGAGCCAGCTCTCGTCCTGTGTTTTTTGAAACACGGCTTAGAACAGGTCAGCGATGGAGGTGGCGCCGTGGATGTGGTTGATGGCCCGGGCGAACACAGGAGCCACGTCCAGGAACTTGATCTTGCCGGAGGGGGTGTTGCACACCTGGGGAATGGTGTTCAGGAAGACCATCTCCTTAATGGGGCTTTCTTCCAGCCGCTCGTAGGCGGGACCGGAGAGAACGCCGTGGGTGGCGCAGGCGTAGACTTCCGTGGCACCGCCGATTTCCACAAGAGCCTTAGCGGCATTGCACAGGGAGCCGGCAGTGTCCACCATGTCATCATAGAGGATGCAGGTCTTGTCCTTCACGTCACCGATGATGTTCATGACCTCGGAAACGTTGGCCTTGGGACGGCGCTTATCCACAATGGCCAGACCCATGTGGACCTTGGCGGCGAAGTTCCGGGCGCGGCCAACGGAGCCCACGTCAGGGGAGACCACCACAAAGTTATCGTGATCGAACTGGTTCTCGGGGAACTTGCTCAGATAGTAGTCGACGAAGGTAACGCTGCCCTGCAGATGGTCCAGGGGGATGTCAAAGAAGCCCTGAATCTGAGCGGCATGGAGGTCCATGGTCAGAATGCGGTTGGCGCCGGCGGCGGTGAGCATATTGGCCACCAGCTTGGCGGAGATGGGGTCACGGGACTTGGCCTTGCGGTCCTGACGGGCATAGCCGAAGTATGGAATGACGGCGGTAATGCGTCCGGCAGAAGCGCGGCGGCAGGCGTCAATCATGACCAGAAGTTCCATGAGATTGTCGTTGACGGGTTTACAGGTGGACTGGACCAGGAACACGTCGGAACCACGGACGGTCTCCTCAAGAGATACGGAGGCTTCGCCGTCAGCAAAGTGCTTCACAACAGCTTTGCCCATGGTAAGGCCGAGCTCCTTGCAGATGGTTTCGGCAAACTGGGGGTTGGAATTGCCGCTGATAATCTGGATGTTCTCACCGTAAGCAATCATCGGATGAATCCCTCACTCTAAGTTATTTTTTTGTTTCGCCCGGAAAATCCGGGAGCCAAAAGTATGGTTATTATACCATTAAACCCGTAGAAAAAGCAACCATGGAATGGGAAAAAATATGCCGAAAAATAGAAAAAACTGTCTATCAAAAACTGGCAGACCGCCAGTTTTGAGAAAGGAGGCTGAAAACGAAATTTTGTTTAGATATTCCACTTGTGAAAGCGGAAAAACTGTGCTATACTGGCAATACGAATTTCTATTTTAGTAGATACTGGGAGAAACGCATGAACGATTCCATTCACATTCAAGGTGCGAGAGAGAACAATCTTAAAAACATCGATTTGACCATTCCGAGAGATAAGCTGGTGGTTTTCACAGGCCTGTCCGGCTCGGGAAAGTCCAGTCTGGCCTTTGATACCATCTACGCCGAAGGCCAGCGGCGCTATGTGGAGAGCCTCTCTTCCTACGCCCGGCAGTTTTTGGGCCAGATGGACAAGCCCGACGTGGACTCCATTGACGGCCTTTCTCCGGCGATTTCCATTGACCAGAAAACTACGTCCAAAAAT
Organism: Candidatus Faecousia faecipullorum; assembly: GCA_018710805.1. GTDB lineage: Bacteria > Bacillota > Clostridia > Oscillospirales > Oscillospiraceae > Faecousia > Faecousia faecipullorum. The sequence goes on along the minus strand of DVJG01000071.1, from coordinate 3,707 downwards.
CCCCGGTCTACCGTTGGCACGGTGACGGAGGTCTACGACTATCTGCGTCTTCTCTGGGCCAGAGCGGGCATTCCCCACTGCCCCAAATGCGGCAGGGAGATTCGCCGCCAGACCATCGACCAGATTGTGGACCGGGTGGAGGCTTTGGGCGAGGGAACCCGATTCCTTGTCCTGTCTCCCGTGGTCCGTGGGAAAAAGGGCGAACACAAAAAAGTGTTCGAGGACGCCCGAAAGGGAGGCTTTGCCCGGATTCGCCTGGACGGCATTCTCTATGATCTGACCGAGGAAATTCCCTGTGAAAAGAATAAAAAGCATACGGTGGAGCTGGTTGTTGACCGTCTGGTTCTGAAAGAAGGTTTGCGCCGCCGTCTTACGGATTCCATCGAGACGGCCTGCGCCCACTCCGGCGGCCTGGTTACCATCCAGCTTCCTGGTACCAACGAGGAGCTGAGCTTCTCCCAGAACTACGCCTGTGAGGACTGCGGCGTGAGTATGCCGGAGCTGGAGCCGAGAATGTTCTCCTTCAATAATCCCAGCGGCGCCTGCCCCAGCTGTACAGGCCTGGGCTTCCAGCTCATTGCCGATGAGGATTTGGTCATTCCCGATAAGAATAAGTCTATTTTTGAGGGGGCAATCCAGGCCTCCGGCTGGCAGAGCGCCCGAACCGATTCTATTTTCCGGATGTACTTCGAGGCCCTTGCCCAGAAATATCAGTTCTCCTTAACGGTGCCTGTAAAAGACTTGAGCCGGGAGGTCATGGACATCATTCTCTACGGCACAAAGGGCGAAAAGCTCCGCATGTCCTACAACCGCGGCAGCGGCATGGGAGTCCTGGAGCAGCCCTTTGAAGGCATCCTCAATAACATCTCCCGCCGTTTCCGGGAGACCCAGTCTGACGCCGCCCGGAAGGAGCTGGAGGAGTGCATGGCCACAGCTCCCTGCCCCCAGTGCGGCGGAGACCGCCTTTCAGAAATTGCCCGGGCTGTTACCGTTGGCGGCATAGGCATCATGGACTTCTGCCGCATGAGCGTCAAAGATGAACTCAAGTTCATGACTGACCTGAAACTGGAAGGCAATATGGCCCTGGTGGCGGAGCAGATTGTGAAGGAGATTCGCTCCCGGCTGCAATTTCTTATGGATGTGGGGCTTGGATATCTGACGCTCTCCCGGTCCGCAGGGACCCTTTCCGGCGGCGAGAGCCAGCGCATTCGCCTTGCCACCCAGATCGGCTCCTCGCTGATGGGGGTTCTCTATATTCTGGACGAGCCGTCCATTGGCCTGCACCAGCGGGACAACGACAAGCTTCTCGCCACCCTCAAGCACCTGCGGGATATCGGCAACACCTTGATTGTGGTGGAGCACGACGAGGATACCATGCGCGCTGCGGACTTTATTGTAGACGTGGGCCCCGGCGCGGGAAGCCACGGCGGCGAGATCGTGGCGGCAGGCACCTTGCAGGATATTCTGGATTGCCCAAGGTCCGTCACCGGCCAGTATCTCTCCGGGGCGAAGAAAATCCCCGTTCCCTCTGCCCGCCGGCAAGGAAACGGCCTGAAGCTTACCATTGAAGGGGCTACGGAAAATAACCTCAAGAACGTAGACGTGGACATCCCCCTGGGCACCTTGACCTGTGTCACCGGTGTCTCCGGTTCCGGCAAGTCCAGCCTGGTGAACGAGGTCCTCAATAAGACGCTCATGGGCAGGCTGAACCATGCCAGAACCCGTCCCGGGGCCTGCCGCAGCATTCAGGGCATGGAAAACCTGGACAAGGTCATCGACATTGACCAGAGTCCCATCGGTCGGACACCCCGGTCCAACCCTGCCACTTACACGGGCCTTTTCAACGACATCCGGGACCTGTTCGCTTCCACAAACGACGCCAAAATTCGGGGTTATGGTCCAGGGCGGTTCTCCTTCAATGTAAAAGGCGGCCGATGCGAGGCTTGCTCCGGCGACGGCTTGGTGAAGATTGAAATGCACTTCCTGGCGGACGTGTACGTTCCCTGCGAAGTCTGCCATGGCGCCCGGTACAACCGGGAGACACTGGAAGTGCTCTACAAGGGCAAGAACATTGCCCAGGTTCTGGACATGACTGCGGAGGAGGCTCTGGACTTTTTTGAAAACCAGCCGAAAATCCGCCGGAAGGCCCAGGCATTGGTTGAAGTGGGCCTGGGGTATGTGAAGCTGGGCCAGTCCAGCACTACGCTCTCCGGCGGCGAAGCCCAGCGGGTAAAGCTGGCAACGGAGCTTTCCAGGGTCGCCACAGGCAAGACCATCTATATTCTGGACGAGCCCACCACGGGCCTCCACGCCGCTGACGTTCACAAGCTCATTGAGGTGCTTCAGCGCCTGGTGGATGCCGGGAATACGGTCCTCGTCATTGAGCACAACCTGGACGTCATCAAAACTGCGGACCACATCATCGACCTGGGCCCCGAAGGCGGCGATGCCGGCGGACAGGTGGTTGCCGTGGGAACGCCCGAAGAGGTTGCCCAAATCGAGGAAAGCTACACAGGGCAGTATTTGAAACCCTATCTGAAAGGGTAATTAAAAAACGGGCACCTGCCTTCCTGGCGGCGTTTTTCTCTGAGGCTGCCGGAAGAAGGCAGGGTTGCCTGCGGTGAAGGCCCTGTCCTCTGAATACGAAAAAATTCCCGGCCCAAAAGGGCCGGGAAGCGCAGTTACAATTCTTTTTTGTAAGCGTCAATGGGCAGTACCTGGCTCAGCTCAATGAGGGCCTGGTCCCTCCCGCCTGTAAGGTCCATTTTCGGGGTCCGGAAAGTCGTTCCCGAGGACTGCTGAATCTTTATGGTGAGGGTTATGCGGGTGCCGTTTTCCTGCGGACGGTCAATGAGCACGGTACCGCCGTGGACCTCGGCGGCCCGGCGGATGAGAACCATGCCAAGGCCCAGGCCATAGCGGCTGTCTTCCAGCATGGGGGATCGAGTGTAGCGCTGAAACACCGTAGGAAGCAAATCGTTTGGAATGCCGGAGCCATTGTCCTGGAGGCTGAGACAGAGGGTATTTCCCTTGCGGCTCAGTTCCCCGTGGATGCGCCCGCCTTCCTTTGGCAGAAACTTCATGGAATTGGAGATTATATTGAAGACTGCCCGCTCCATGAGGTCGTCGTCCAGAAGTCCCCACAGAGGCTCCTCAATGCCCTGGTAGTCCATGGCAGCTCCGGCTGTCTGGGCAAGGGCGGCGGCTTTTTCAAAGATATCGGAGAAAACCTGGGAAATATTCCGGGTCTCCCGGCGGCTGGGGAAATTCTCCTGCCCGGCGTCGGACATATTGCCGAGAATACGCTGGAGCTGATAAAGGCCCCGGCTCATTCTGGCGAGAAGCTCCTGCTGCTTCGGGTCATGCTCTCCGGAGAGCAGATGATCCGAGACCGCAATGATACCGGAGAGCGGCCCCCGCAGCTCCCGGGCGGCCAGTCCCATGGCACGCAGTTCCCGGTCGTCGGCCCAGTCGTCCAGAAGGAACAAGTCCCCGGCGGCGGTTCGGGTGACGGAAGCTCCCAGAGCAGCTCCCCCCAGGGACATCTGCAGATAGAGGCACCCATCCGTCAGGGCTTCGTATTCCGTCTGCCCGGTGAGCAGAACTTCCTGTATGTGCATACCGGATGCCAGGGGAAGGCCATAAGCGGCGTGGTTGACCTGGGTGACGACACCGTCCTTTACCAGGAAGGCGGGCCTCAGCACCAG
>DVJG01000070.1 GCA_018710805.1 Candidatus Faecousia faecipullorum | reverse complement strand
TTCTCCCTGCTGGACTATCTGGGCATTGAAAAAGAGCGCACCAAAGTGGAGTGGGTCTCCGCTGCCGAAGGCGCGAAATTCGCCGCCACCATGCAGGACTTTGTGGAGACTGTGCGAAAACTGGGGCCCAACCGGAGATTGGAGGATCTGCGATGCAGGAAAGACTGAAAAAGAAAGCCGTAGAGCTTCTGAAAAGCGGCACCGTAGACCGTGTTCTCGGATGGAAATCCGGCGAATTCTTCTATGATCTGACTCCGGCGGTGTTTGAAACTGCCGAGGAAGTGGAAAGAAATTTCCGGTTCTCCCCCTTCTCCGGGGCAAACCTCAGCAAATACTGTATTGCCGAATCCCGGAAGGGCGGCAAAGTGGCTGTATTTTTAAAACCCTGCGACAGCTTTTCCTTCCAGCAGCTGTGCAAGGAACATCGCATTCTCCGGGAGAACGTGTACATCCTGGGCGTTCCATGCGATGGTATGTGCGACGTGGAGAAAATTCGTGACGCCGGGTGCATCGGCATCACCGAAGTCCGGGAGGACGGAGAAAATCTCCTTGCAGAAACCCTCTACGGAACCGTTTCCCTTCCCCGGAAGCAGATGCTTCTGGAACGGTGCGCCGTCTGCAAAAGCAAGCGCATTGTGATCTTCGACGAACTGCTGGGAGACCAGGGAGAGGACATTCCTTCGGACCGGTTCCGGGAAGTGGAGCGCTTGGAGGCCATGGCCCCTGAAGAGCGGTTCACTTTCTGGCGTAGCGAGCTCTCCCGGTGTATCCGCTGCAACGCCTGCCGAAACGTCTGTCCTGCCTGCTCCTGTGAGAAGTGCGTTTTCGACAATCCCCAGTCCGGCGTTCAGAACAAGGCTCCGGCGGACCCCTTTGAGGAAAATCTCTTCCACATCATCCGGGCCTTCCACGTGGCAGGCCGGTGTACGGACTGCGGGGAGTGCAGCCGGGTCTGTCCCCAGAAAATTCCCCTGCACCTATTGAATCGCAAGCTGATACGGGACATGAACGAGCTCTACGGCCCCTATCAGGCAGGTGCGGACATGGACAGTCTGCCGCCTATGACGGCCTACACCCTGGACGACGCCGAGCCGTCCATTGTCTATGCGCGGGGAGGGAAATAACATGAAAAAAATGCCGTTATCCCAGCTGTCTTCCCTGTTTTCCGCCATTTCCGAATTGGAAACATTGTACATCCCCGCAGACGACTCCGCCTCCCAGGCGCATTTCACCCCCTGGACCCAGGGAATGGAGCTGACCCGAAAGGGAAACACCGCCCGCAGCCCCAAGGACCTGTTCTTTCCCCAGGTGGAAGGCCTGGTAAACTTCAAGGTCTCGGGAAAGTCCATTGAGATTTTGGAAAACCGTCCTGAAAATGCCCCCTTTGTGGTCTTCGGTGTCCGCGCCTGTGACTGCAGGAGCTTTTATATCCTGGACCGGGTATTTCTGACGGAACAGAAGGACACCTTCTACGAAAGCCGCCGCAAGGCCGCCACCATTGTGGCCCTGGCCTGCACCCGCCCTGCCGAGACCTGTTTCTGCGGAAGCTTCGGCATTGACCCCACAGACCCCAAGGGAGACGTCAGCTGCTGGATAGAAGAAGCCTTCCTCTACTGGCGGGCCAACACGGAAAAAGGCCAGGCGCTCACAGACAAGCTGCCCATGCTGGTTTCCTGTGATGACCTCGCTGTGAAAGCCCAGCAGGCACGGACAAAGGAGATTCTCAGGCGTCTGCCCATAAAGCTGGACCTCGAGGGCTTTGACCGGGAGCATATGCTCTCCCTCTTTAACGCCCCCCAGTGGGATTCTCTCTCTGAGAGCTGTCTCGGGTGCGGCACCTGTACCTTTGTGTGCCCCACCTGTCAGTGCTATGACGTTCAGGAATTCAATGACGGAGAAAAAATCCGCCGCTTTCGGTGCTGGGACAGCTGTATGTATGCGGACTTCACCCTTATGTCCGCAGGTCAGCCCCGGCCTACCCAGAAAGAACGCTTCCGTCAGCGCTTTATGCACAAGCTGTGCTATTTCCCGAACAACAACGACGGTCTCTTCGGCTGTACGGGCTGCGGACGGTGTCTCCAAAAATGTCCCATCCACATGAACATCGTAAAGGTGGCAAACGCGCTGAAGGAGGTAGTGAAATGAGACCTGACCCCTTGATTCCCAGCTTAGGCGTGGTCACCGCCATCCGCACCGACACTCCGGATGTAAAAACCTTCCGGGTCATGGGCCTTGACGGGAAGAAGCCCTTTGCGCACATTCCCGGTCAATGCGCCATGCTGTCCATGCCCGGTGTGGGTGAGGCCCTGTTCTCCATTACCTCCTCCCCTACGGAGGATTACCTGGACTTCTCCATCAAAAAATGCGGCTGTGTCACGGACTGGCTCCACGCTATGGAAGAAGGCCAGCAAATCACCATCCGGGGTCCCTATGGCAACGGCTTCCCGGTGGATACGGACTTTGTGGGAAAGGATCTGCTGTTTATCGCCGGCGGCATCGGCCTTGCCCCGCTGCACTCCGTAATCAACTACTGCCGCGCCCATCGGCAGGCCTACGGAAAAATCGATATTGTCTACGGTTCCCGGTCCAAGGCGGACCTGGTGGATTTCCCGGAGATTGAATCGGTCTGGTGCCAGGAAAGCGGCATAAGCGTCCATCTTACCATTGACAATCCGGAACCGGACTGGGACGGCCATGTGGGCTTCGTGCCGAACTATGTCAAGGAGCTGGCCTTCTCCCGGGACAAAACCGTCATCGTCTGCGGCCCTCCCATTATGATCAAGTTTACCCTCGCCGCTCTCATGGACCTGGGCTTCTCCCGGGAGCAGGTCTACACCACCATGGAGCTTCGGATGAAGTGCGCCCTGGGCAAGTGCGGGCGCTGCAACATCGGCGACAAATACGTCTGCAAGGACGGTCCCGTGTTCCGCTTCGACCAGCTGGATGAGCTGCCCGATGAATATTAAGGAGAATACAGATGGAACAAATGGTTAATGTTTTTCTCTTCGGCAAGAAATATACGGTGCCCGACAGCCTGACCATTATGGAGGCCATGGAGTACGCCGGATATCAGCTGATCCGGGGCTGCGGCTGCCGGAACGGCTTCTGCGGCGCCTGCGCCACCATCTACCGGATCGCCGGAGACCGGGACCTCAAAACCTGCCTGGCGTGCTCCACGAAGGTGGAAAACAATATGTATGTGGCGACGCTGCCCTTCTTCCCCCTGGTAAAGCAGGTCTACGACATAGAAAACGTGAAGCCGGACCAGCAAATCATGATGCAGCTGTACCCGGAAATTTATTCCTGCATCGGATGCAACGCCTGCACAAAGTCCTGCACCCAGGGTCTGGACGTGATGCAGTACATCGCCTACGCCCAGCGGGGAGATTTTGAAAAGTGTGCGGAGCTAAGCTTTGACTGCGTCATGTGCGGGGTCTGCTCCTCCCGATGCCCTGCAGGCATTTCCCATCCCCAGGTGGCCATGCTGGCAAGGCGCTTAAACGGCAAGTACCTGGCCCCCCACTGCGATCATCTGGATGCACGGATTGAAGAAATTCAGGCGGGAAAGTACGAAAAGCTCCTGGAAGACCTTATGGGAAAGCCGCTTTCCGAAATGCAGGAGCTATACAACCACCGGGAAATCGAAGCCTAAGGAGGAAGGACCATGTATTCTGACGAAAAAATACGCGCCTCCCTGGGAAAGGTGGAGGCTGCGCGGGAGCAAAATATCCGTCTGAATCCCCCGCGGATGACCGCCGAAGAAAAGGACGCGCTTTTAAAAGCCTATCACCCCGACTATCGTGAGGAAAAATTCGCCGCCCTGGATTTTGGCCCCAACGCCGGGGACAAGGTACCAACGGAACTAAAAGACCTGCTTCAAGGGAAGTCCCGTATCCTGGGTGAAACCCTTCCCCTGGAGAACCCGGACTATGACGCCGACGTTCTGGTAATCGGCGGCGGCGGCGCAGGCGCTTCTGCTGCCATTGAGGCCAGCAATGCAGGCGCCAAGGTCGTGCTTGTGACCAAGCTCCGGCTGGGAGATGCCAATACCATGATGGCGGAGGGCGGCATCCAGGCAGCGGACAAGCCCAACGATTCTCCCGCCCAGCACTTTCTGGATGCCTACGGCGGCGGCCACTTTGCGGCCCAGAAAGACCTATTGTACAAGCTGGTCACCGAGGCTCCTGAGGCCATCCGCTGGCTGTCGGAGCTGGGCGTGGAGTTTGACAAGGCGCCGGACGGCACCATGATCACCACCCACGGCGGCGGCACTTCCCGCAAGCGCATGCACGCTGCCAAGGACTACTCCGGCGCGGAGATCATGCGGACCCTCCGGGACGAGGTTCTGAACCGGGATATTACCGTGGTGGACTTCACTGCGGCCCTGGAGCTGTTAAAAGACGAAAGCGGCAGCTGTGCAGGCGCGGTGCTTGTGAACATGGAGACAAAAGAGCGGCTGATTGCCAGAGCAAAGACCGTAATTCTCGCCACTGGCGGCGCCGGCCGGCTCCACTACCAGGGCTTCCCCACCTCCAACCACTATGGTGCCACCGCCGACGGATTGGTACTGGGCTACCGTGCCGGAGCCAGGCTTCTCTATCCCGACACCCTCCAATACCACCCCACAGGGGCGGCCTTCCCTGCCCAAATCTACGGCGCGCTGGTGACGGAAAAGGTAAGGTCCCTGGGAGCCATGCTCATCAACGCCGACGGCGAGGCCTTCATGAACCCTCTGGAGACCCGGGACGTGTCCGCCGCCTCTATCATTCGGGAATGCACGCGGCCAGGAAAAGGCGTGGAGCTTCCCAACGGCAAGCGGGCAGTGTGGCTGGATACCCCCATGATTGAGGAAAAGCTGGGAAAAGGCGCCATCGAGGCCCGAATTCCCGCCATGATGCGGATGTTTGCCAAACACGGCATTGACATTCGCCGGGAGCCCATTTTGGTCTATCCCACCCTCCACTACCAGAACGGCGGTCTGCACATCTCCCCCGACGGCGAAACGGACCTTCCCAACCTCTTCGCTGCCGGCGAGGTGGTAGGCGGCATCCACGGCCGGAACCGTCTTATGGGCAACAGCCTTCTGGACATCATCGTCTTTGGCCGCAGCGCCGGAAGAAATGCCGCCGAGAGAGCCAGAGCTGTGACGGTTGGCAAGCTGACCTTAGGGCATTTGGAAGCCTTTGAGGCCGCCCGGGAAGGAGCAAGTGCGAAAACGGGAGTCCTCTTCTCTCCTCAGCTCCTGCCGAACTATGCAAGAAAGTAAAAACCGGGGCAGGCTCATCGCCTGCCCCTATAAAAAAGCTGAGCCCCCGCCAAATCGGTGGAGGCTCAGCTTTATTCTTTTGCCCGAATATCCAAATGGTAGTCAATGACTCCTGCTTCGCTGTTTTCAATGTTGATGAAGTAGGTCAGGTCAATCATGCCGCCGTCGGGAACGATATCGCACAGGACCCGGCTGGCCCGAATGGTAATCAGCAGCGCCCCGAATTCCATCTGATACAGAGAATCGTGGGGAACCCCCTCCTGAAACACCATTTGGGAATGGAGCGCACCCCGTCGGTTCAGAATAACCTTATCCGGTTCCACCCGGAAGGTGGTGGTAACTCCCTGCAGGCCCGTGACTTCACTTTCCTCATAGGTGATGTCCCAGCCACCGTCCCGGTATTCCATGGTCCCTTCGGTGAGCAGCTCGATGACCTCCGGCTCCTGGTTCTCGTAGCGCTGGGACCCTCGAATGGAGAGGACCACCTCCCGCTTCATGGCCGCACCTCCAGAGCGAGGCCAATGAGCTGGTCGATGAGCTTCGGATAGGGAATGCCGCTGGCTTCAAAGAGCTTGGGGTACATGGAAATAGAAGTGAAGCCGGGAATGGTGTTGATCTCGTTGAAAACCACCTTGTTCTCTTCAAAGGTCACAAAGAAGTCCACCCGGCTCAGGCCCTGACAGCCTATGGCCTGGTAAACCCGCACGGCAGCCTCCCGGACTTCTTCCTCCACCTCCGCGGGAATCCGTGCAGGGATATAGGCCGTGGAGGTAGACGTCACATACTTGGCGTCATAGTCGTAAAACTCCACGCCGGAATCAATCTCGCCGCAGATGGAGGCAGCGGGATTGCCGTTGCCCAGCACCGCAACTTCAATCTCCCGTCCGTGGATGAATTCCTCCACCAGAATCTTTTCGTCATACTTGGCGGCAGTGAGCAGAGCCTTTTCCAGGGCCTCCCGGTCAGCCGCCTTGGACACGCCTACAGAGGAGCCGGTGCCTGCGGGCTTGACAAACATGGGATACTGGAATTTTTCTTCCAGACGGTTCAGAATGGCGTCGTCCAGGTTGGAAAGTTCGCTTCTTCTGACCAGCTGCCACTTTGCCTGGGTAATGCCTGCGTTGTCCACCACCAGTTTGGTAAGGGTTTTGTCCATGGCCACAGCAGAGGCACTGACGTGGGGACCCACATAGGCAATGCCCGCCATTTGCAGGAGGCCCTGCATGGCGCCGTCCTCGCCGTTTTCACCGTGGAGCACCGGGAATACCACATCGATACGCTCCCGGACCACGCAGTCGCCCTCAAAGCTCAGAAGGCCCTGTCCCCGTACCGGAGAGATGGCCGCCCGACGGTTTCCGGGATAGGTTTCCCACTCTCCCGTGGGGAGCTTGCTGTAGTCCTCTCCGGTATAGAGGACCCAGTCCCCGTCCCGGGTGATGCCCACAGGGAAAATGTTGTATTTTTCCTTGTCCATATTGTTCAGAACGGACTCGGCCGACCGCAGGCTGACTTCGTGCTCGGGGCTCATGCCGCCAAACAGGACACATACGCTGAGTTTTTTCACATCATCGCCTCATTTTGCTAAAAGTTTTGGGAAATTTCGTGATTTTCATTGGAAATTCCTCATGGCTGTGGTTTATTATTTTGACATTTTCCATCTGGAAATTTTTCTTCCAGATGGTATAATGGTGCTTAAAAGATACGTTCCGGTAAGGAGGATACCTATGCAGATCGAATTAACGCAAATGGAGTTCCGCCGCCTGCTGGACCTGGTGTACATCGGAAACTGGGTGCTCAATTCCACCCGGGGCGAGGACCGGTTCCAGGAGTACGACGCTTTGGAGAGCAAAATATTCGCCCTGTCCCCCGCTCTGTCGGAAGTCTGGGAGGGCACCATTGTCCCGTCCCGGGAGTACGCCGAGGGCGGCATTCACGAAGCCATCGCCTACTACGAGGACAATGTCTTCTATGAGATTTTGGCCGAAGAGCTGTCCCGCCGGGACATGGACTACCCGGAAATCACCGACGAAAATTACGACGAGATCATCGGGCGAATGGACGAATACATGTCGGAGTTTGAAGCTTCCGGCGTAGACCACCTTGTTCTGGAAACCTGAACTTCATAAAATGTGCCGGATGATTCCGGCACATTTTTCATTTACGCCTGTTCCTCCAAAAGTGCCTCGCCGGCACGGAAGATATCGCCTGCGCCCATGGTGATGACGATGTCTCCTTCCCGGACGCTTTCCTTGAGGTAGGCCGTCACATCAGGAAGTGTCTCGCAGTAGACGCTTCCGGGAATCTGTTCAGCCAGGTCCTGAGAGGAGATGCCAATGGTATTGCTCTCTCTGGCTGCATAGATTTCCGCCAGCACCAGCTGATCGGCCTTTCTGAGCTCCCGGACGAAATCCCCGAAGAGGGCCTTGGTTCGAGAATATGTATGAGGCTGGAAGGCCAGAACAACCCGTTTATAGGGCAGGCTCCGGACAGCTTCCAGGGTTGCCGCCACCTCGTCGGGATGGTGGGCATAGTCATCGTAGACGTCGGCGCCGTTGAACTTTCCCTTATATTCCATCCGACGGCCTGCACCGTGGAATTTCTCAATGCCGTGGGAAACCGCTTCCCCGGGAATGCCCATCATCCAGGCAGTTGCGGCGGCGGCCAGGGCGTTCAACGCATTGTGGCGTCCCAAGACTCCCATGTCCAGGTGGCAGTAGCATTTTCCGTCGCAAATCACGTCAAAATGCCGCCAGTCGGGGGCCATATTTGCTGCGTGGATGCGGTTTTGTTCCTCCAAGCCAAAGGAAATATAGTCAATGCCAGTCATGGCCTCGACGGTATGGGGATCATCGCCGTTGGCAATGACGCCGAAGGTAGCCAGGGAGGCAAACTCGTGGAAGGATTTTTCAATGTCCCGCAGGTCTTTGAAGTAGTCCAGATGGTCCTCCTCCACGTTCAGCACCACCGCCAGGGTGGGGAAGAAATTCAGGAAGGAATCGCAGTATTCACAGCTCTCCAGCACGATGGTGTCCCCATGGCCCACCCGATGGCCCGCATGCAGCAGGGGCAGATAGCCGCCAATCATCACCGTGGGGTCCAGGTTTGCCTCCATGAGGATGTGGGTCATCATGGACGTGGTGGTGGTTTTGCCGTGGGTGCCGGAGATGCAGACTGCATTTTTGTAGGACTTCATGATCTCGCCCCAGGCCTGGGCCCGCTCGAACACAGGAATGCCTGCGGCACGGGCTGCGGCGATCTCCGGGTTGTCATTGTGGGCGGCTGCGGTGCGGATGATGCACTCGGCCCCTTGGATATTCTCTGCCCGGTGGCCGATGGCCACGGGAATGCCGTGGTCCTCCAGCTCTTTGGTAGAGAGGGAAGCGCTCATATCCGAGCCTGTGACCTCCATACCCATGCCCTTGAGGACCAGCCCCAGAGGCCGCATGGAAACGCCGCCGATGCCCACCAAATGAACACGATGGCCAGGGGTCAGATATCCCGCAATTTTCTTGGATTTCAGCATATACGATTCTCCCGCTAAAAAACTGACAGCCGTGGAAAAGCAGACTGTCCTCCGGCGGCACAGGCCCCACGGAATTGGTCTGCTTTCTTTTGCTGAGTCGATTATTGTGGCTATTATACTACATATCCTTGAATTTTACAACATAAAAATCCAGGTGCGATTTTCATTTTCGGCAAAAAATCCGAGACAGACCGAAACGAGGCCCCCAATTTGGGGGCCTCATTGGTCGTTTTTCTCAGGCAGCCTTCTTCTTTTGGGTCGTGCGGATGGCAAGAAGCACTGCGGCCATAAGTACCATGCTCACAGGCAGAACAATAAAAGCGTTCTGGACAAATCCCGCCAGCAGGAAACCTACGAAGGTCACGCCCGCCACGGTCATGGCATAAGGCAGCTGGGTGCTGACGTGGGAGATGTGGTTGCACTCCGCACCAGCGGAGGCCATAATGGTAGTGTCGGAAATGGGAGAGCAGTGATCGCCGCAGACAGCGCCGGCAAGGCAGGCGGACACGGAGATGATCATAAGCTCGCCGCTGGGGAACACGGCACAGACAATGGGCAGAAGCACACCGAAGGTACCCCAGGAGGTTCCGGTGGCGAAAGCCAGGCCTACGCCGATGGCAAAGATCATGGCAGGCAGGAAGTTCTGCAGACCGCCTGCGGCAGACCGGACGATTTCGGCAACGTAGACCTTGGCGCCCAGCTGGTTGGTGACACCGGAGAGGGTCCAGGCGAAGACCAGAATCAAAATGGCGGGGACCATGGCCCGGAAGCCGTCTGCCAGGGAATCGGCAAACTGTTTGAAGGAAATGACCTTCCGGGGCAGGTACAGGATGCAGGTAAAGAGGATGGTGATAAAGGCTCCCAGCACCAGGCCCACAGAGGCATCGGAGCCGGAGAAGGCATCGATGACGTTGTGGTAGGCGGCGCTTCCGGCGTCAAAGAAGCCGCCGGTGTAGATCATAGCGGTGACGCAGGAGACAATGAGGACCAGAATGGGCAGGACCAGGTCCAGAACCGTGCCCTTGCCCACCACCACATTGGACTCTTCTGCGGCGTCAGCATTCCTTGCGGCCAACTCCGCCGCCTTCATCTTGCCATAGTCCAGGCCGATGGCGGACATGAACACCACGTTGAAGAGGGTCAGAAGGGCATAGAGGTTATAGGGAATGGAGCGGATGAACAGCGTCAGGCCCTGTCCCTCGGGAGCCACGCTGGAAACGGCAGCGGCCCAGGAAGAGATGGGGGCAATGATGCACACGGGGGCGGCAGTTGCGTCGATAAGGTATGCCAGCTTCTCCCGGGAGATCTTATGCTTGTCAGTGACAGGCCGCATAACAGAGCCCACGGTCAGGCAGTTGAAGTAGTCGTCCACGAAGATCAGCACGCCCAGCATGCAGGTGGAAATCAGAGCGCCTGCCCGGGTCTTGATCTTCCGGCTGGCCCAGCGGCCGTAGGCAGCGGAGCCGCCGGCCTTGTTTACCAGGGCCACCAGCATGCCGAGAAGCACCAGGAAAATCAGGATGCCCACGTTCCAGCTGTCGCAGATTTTAGAAAGCATGGTGTCGAAGGTCCCTGTGACCATGTGCCAGGGGTTCCAGTTGGCGTACAGCAGGGCGCCGGACAGAATGCCCACGAACAGGGAAGAATAGACCTCCTTGGTAATGAGGGCCAGGGCGATGGCGATAATGGGCGGAAGCAGAGACAGGAAGGTTGCGTAGGGTGCCACGGACTGCCGTGCCGTGGCCAGGGCAGAGGCCACATTTGCGTCAAAATCCGGGTCAGCACTCATATTGTCGGAGTAGCTGTCGAGATACGCAAAGGCGTCCTCCTCGGGCATTTCCGCGGCGCTTGCCACAGGAATCAGGGCTCCCAGCATAAAGGTAACCACCAGGAGCAGGGTGAGCAGGGGTAAGATTCTTTTCATTTTTACCGTCCTTTCATTGGTACACAAAAAGCCGCGAATCCTGGAGTTAATCCAACATTCACGGCAGAACGGCAAAGCTCTTCCATCGAATGATAGCGCTCCACAAATGTGACAGTACGGCGGATATTCTCCGACGTCCCAGCATTTTTCGCCCGGGCGGCTAAAACACTTCGGCGGTTTGCCCTTTCCCGCCTCCGGAAGCCCGCTTCCTTTATGGAGAAGGTACTTTTGCGCACCGCGCCTCTATCGATTCACAGTTTTTCGATTGATAAGCGCAGTATAGCACCGAAAAATGTCCATGTCAATGGGCATTGTCACAAAATGTTCAAAATTTTTGGACCTTTCCGCAGGCAATTTTCCTCCCGGCATTTCCCGAGGGCTGGGTGCGAAAGTCATCCGGGTCACTATGGATGACCACGGTCCGTCCTATCACCTCACATGGGGTGAATCGATCTGTTTTCACCGCCATCCAGGCCCGGCCGTTGCAGGAAAGCAAGGGCGGCAGGTCCCCCGGATGCTCCGGATGCGGTTTGCCGCAGGGATTGAAATGGCCTTTGGTGTCGGCAAAATCCTCTCCGCCGCAGTCACCTCCCTCGTGGATGTGAAGGGCGAAAAATCCCGGTTCTCCCGTTGGCAGACCACAGAGCTCCGCCACTACCAGGCTTCCCTGGGGCACGCTGTAGAATTTGACACAGCCGGAAATGCCTCCTTCCCCGCTGATTGCGGCGATTGCCCCCGGTTTTCCAAACAGCATTTTCATCACCTCTCCCCATGGTATGCCTTGGGCATCCATTTGGGACCAGACTTTTTTATGAATCGCTGTACAAAAAAGAACGCCGAACAAAACGTCCGGCGCCCTTATTCACCTTGTTTTGGCTTCGATATTGTCACAAATAGAAAAAATCATTTTTTGCAGTTAAGATATTCTGGAAAACATTCCTGAAGAGTTTCCGTTATTCTATTCATGCAATACTCTCGACATCCACTCATTCCAGATGAGACAAGTTCCTCTGCTTTCTCAATCTCCTGCAAATATCGACTGCGAACGCCGTAGGAAAAGAACGTGCTGTTCTGAACTGAAAGTCGATATTTTGGTATGAGTCTATCCAGCATTACAAAGTTACAACAATATAAATAGTTGAACATTTGTAGTCTATAAATCTGAACTTCTGGGCAGGAAAAATATGGCATAAGGGAATACAGCTTTTTCTCAATCAGATTTGTTAATTGGGAAGGAGATGCAATTTGAGAGAAAAACGGGAACACAACCTTCTCAAGCTCTTTGTAAAAATCCTCACACCACGAAAGGACATCGGTGCCCTCATGCAGAGGTGCCAAATGGGAAAACGGGAGAACATGAAGTCGATTGCCATATGAATAATAGCGATTCTCACAGGGTATGTAAAGGGGCATCACATAAAAAGTTGCATACAACAATCCGCCCGGCATGTCTAGACCAATACAGTAGGCAATATTATCGTAGATTGAATAAAAGCAGTTCCGGGAAAATTGATAACCATGTTCCTGCATATATGGACGAATTTGATTTACCACCTGTTTCAGTAGACTCATTTTATATCCTCACTTAACTTTCATTCTTTCGAGTGTCTACTCTAAGGGGACTATCTCACACTTCCCAGCACTCATTCTTCAGTTATTTCCCCATCTGCCGCGTTTATGCGGACGCTTTCAACACCGTTTTCACAGGCGGAGCGGGTGCCGTAGCCATCGGACACCGCGATGATGGCGCCGTTTCTTGCCCTCAGCCGGAAGCGGTATTCCCCTGCCCGGTCCCGATACATCTC
>DVJG01000069.1 GCA_018710805.1 Candidatus Faecousia faecipullorum | reverse complement strand
GCGATTTCATAGAGCTTTGCAGCCTTATTGTGGTAGGCATTGTTCCGGGAGAGAATGTCCAGCATGGAGGGCAGCGCAATGGTCCGCATGATGGAGGTATCCTCACCCAGGGGGTTCTGGATGCGAAGGGCATTACGCAGAGGAGAATCGGCGGGGAGCCGAATCTGGTCAAAGATGGTGGGGGAGACGAAAGAGTAGGTGATGATCTCACTGTAGCCAAGGCCCCGGCAGAGGACGCCCGTCTGGGCTTCCAGCTTCATTTCCTGAGTGTAGCCGCCCTGGGTGGATGTCTTGAAAGCGGTGGTGGGAATCTCGTTGTATCCATAGGAACGGCCCACTTCCTCGGCGATGTCCGCCATGCGGTTCAGGTCGGGACGGAAGGAGGGAACCAGGATTTCGTCACCTTCCACGGGGATTTCCAGCAGGTTCAGATACTTCACCATGTCGGCCTTGGAAATGTCGGTGCCCAGGAGCTTGTTGATTTTGTCGCACTCCAAAGGCAGGGTTTTCGCTTCGGGGACATAGTTGATGACGTCAATGGTGCCGCCCAGTACATCGCCGCACTGGAGCATTTCCACCAGCTCGCAGGCCCGCTGGACTGCGGGAATGGTCATCATGGGGTCCAGGCCCTTCTCAAACTTGCCGGAGGCCTCGGTCCGCATACCCAAAGCCAGTGCAGTCTGGCGGATGGAGGTGCCGTTAAAGTTGGCGGACTCGAAGACCACCATGGTGGTGTCGTCCATGATTTCGGAGTTCTCGCCGCCCATGATTCCGGCAAGACCAATGGGCTTATTGTCGTCGGCAATGACCAGCATACCTGCCTTGAGGTTCCGGACATTGCCGTCCAGGGTGGTCAGGGTCTCCCCCTCTTCCGCCTCCCGGACCACGATTTTGCCGGAGGACACATAGCGGTAGTCAAAGGCGTGCATGGGCTGGCCGTACTCAAGCATCACGTAGTTGGTGATGTCCACGATGTTGTTGATGGGACGGACGCCGTTGGCGCGGAGCCGCTGACGGAGCCACTTGGGGGAGGGACCGATTTTTACGTTTGCCACCATCCGGGAGGAGTAGCGATTGCAAAGCTCTGTGGCAGGCACCTCCACATCCAGGTAGTCGTAGATATCCCCGGCGTCACTGCCGTGGACCACGGGCTCATGATGACGCATGGGCTTGCCGAAAGCTGCAGCGGCCTCTCTTGCCAGACCGATGATGGAGTAGCAGTCAGGGCGGTTGTTGGTGATTTCAAAGTCCACAATGGTGTCGTCGTTGCCGATGACCAGATTGATGTCCTGACCCACCTGGCAATCCTCGTCGTTGAGAATCCAGATGCCGTCGGCGTAGGCATCGGGAAGGTCGTTTTGGGTCAGGCCCAGCTCAGCAAAGGAGCAGAGCATGCCGCAGGAAAGCACCCCACGGAGCTTGCCCTTCGTGATATGAACACCGCCGGGGAGATAGGAGTTGTGCAGCGCCACGGGCACCAAATCGCCCTCGTGTACATTCTGGGCGCCGGTGACAATCTGTACAGGCGCTTCGCCGCCCACGTCCACCATGCACACCCACATATGGTCGGAATTCTCATGCCGGGCCATGGTCAGAACCTTGCCCACCACAACATTTTTGATTTCGGCGTCCATGCGCTCATAGGTCTCCACCTTCTGGCCGAAGACGGTGAGCTTTTCCACAAATTCCTTATCGGAAATTCCGCTCAGGTCTACGAAATCCTCGTTAAGCCATTTTCTGTTGAGTTGCATAATCTCTTCCTCCTTATCCTTAGAACTGGTTCAGGAACCGCACGTCGTTGTCGAAAATGAGGCGCAGGTCGTTGATTTTCAGTCTGCCCATGGCCATACGCTCCAGGCCCATGCCAAAAGCGAAGCCGGAGTACTTTTCCGGGTCGATTCCGCAGTTTTCCAGAACCACGGGATGGACCATGCCCGCACCCAGAAGCTCAATCCAACCCTCGCCGTGGCAGGTGGAGCAGACCTGACCGTCAATTTCGCCGGTGCCGTGGCACTTGTGGCACTGCATATCCATTTCGCAGCTGGGCTCGGTGAAGGGGAAGTGGTGGGGCCGGAACCGCATGACGGAGTTTTCGCCGTAAATCTTCTGCATCATGGTGATGAGGGCGCCCTTCAGATCGCCCATGGTGATGTGCTCGTCCACCACCAGGCCCTCGATCTGATGGAACATGGGGGAGTGGGTGGCGTCAGCCTCGTCCTTCCGGAACACCCGGCCGGGGGCCAGCATACAGAAGGGGGGCTTGTGGTTTTCCATAAAGCGAATCTGCATGGGACTGGTCTGGGTCCGCAGAAGCACGCTGTCGTTATCGTCAAAATAGAAGGTATCGGAGCGGTCCCGGGAAGGGTGGCCCTCTTCGATATTCAGGCGGGTAAAGTTGTAGCTGGCGAGCTCCACTTCGGGACCGTCCACCACCTGGTAGCCAAGGCCCACGAAGATTTCCTTGATCTGCTGCAAAACCTGGTTCATGGGATGCTGATGGCCGAGGGCAATCTGTTTGCCGGGGATGGTCACGTCGATGGCCTCTTTCGCCAGCTTTTCTTCCAGAACAGCTGCGTGAATTTCCGCTTTCCGGGCTTCCAGCTTTTCTTCAATGGCGGCACGGACGGAGTTTGCCATCTGACCCATGACAGGCCGCTCTTCGGGAGAGAGCTTGCCCATCTGCTTGAGAACGGCAGTGAGTTCGCCTTTCTTGCCAAGCAGGCGCACCCGCAGTTCTTCCAGAGCTGCCGGAGTAGCGGCGGCATCCAGAGCGGCAAGGGCTTGCGCCTGAATTTGCTCTAACTGTTCTTTCATAAACATTTCCTCCTTAGGAATTTCATACATGGATAAATAAACAATAAAAAAAGCCCATCATCCCGGAATCGGGACGAAAGGCAATGCTTCCGCGGTACCACCCGCAATTCGCCAAAAGGCGCGCTTTTTCGGATGCAGACACATCCAAGACGATTAACGGCGTCACCCGTCCGGCCCTACTGTTTTTTCAGGCGGCGGCTCCCGGGAGAAAGCCCGGCACTGCACTCAAAGCGGCTCCCACCATCCCGCTCTCGCTGCATGAAGTGACCCCAATGTCAGGCGGCCCGATCTTTGCATTTCACATATCTTTGCTATAGTACCACATTCCTATCAATTTTGCAAGAGCTTTTTCGCCCTTATGTGCAATTCCGGATTCCATGCAAATTTAACGGCGGTCACTTGACGGGAAAAGTCCGCCGTGATATGGTGATAGGAAAGGAGATGAAAGGATATGGTCAAAAAACTGGACGCCCAAAAGGTCCGGGCGCTGCTTCCGGACCGGGACCCAAGGGGCCACAAGGGCACCTTCGGGAAAATCCTGCTCCTCTGTGGAAGCCGTGGCTTTACAGGCGCCGCCTATCTCGCCGCCATGGGAGCGCTCCGCAGCGGAGCGGGACTTGTGTATCTGGGGGTTCCCGAGAGCATTTACGCCATCGAGGCCGTAAAGCTCAACGAAGCCGTGGTGTTTCCCCTGCCGGAGGTCCATGGAATGCTCAGCGAAGAAGCTGTGCCGGAAATTCTGCGCCGCCTTCCCCAGATGGACGCCGTACTGATTGGCTGCGGCCTTGGAAAATCCCATGGGACCCTTGCCGTTTTGCAATCCGTGCTGGAAAATGCGGCTTGCCCGGTGGTTGTGGATGCCGATGGCATAACATTGCTTGCGGCGCATAAGAATATCCTGCGTGGAAGAGCGGGCGCAGCCATCCTGACGCCTCACGAGGGAGAGTTTCTCCGCTTCTGGGGCAGTCTTCAAGGGGGCCGTGAGGCTTCGGCGGTAAACTGTGCCAAGGAAATCCGATGTATCACAGTTCTAAAGGGCCATGAGACGGTCATCACCGACGGAGAAACCACCTACATAAATCCCACAGGCAATCCCGGAATGGCAGTGGGGGGCAGCGGAGACGTGCTCTCCGGCATCATCACCGCCCTGCTGGGCCAGGGAATGACGCCCCTGGAAGCCGCTGCCTGCGGGGTCTGGCTTCATGGACGGGCAGGGGACCTCTGTGCCGAAGAGCTGGGCCAATACGGGATGCTCCCAACGGATATGCTGTCCAAACTTCCGCGACTTCTGAAATAAGGCGGAATTACCATGCGAAAACTGGGGACAGTACTTCTGTTTGTGTGCCTGCTTACCGGATGCTCCGGAAAATCAAAAGAGATTCAGCGTGCCATGGATCTCCGTGCCCAGCTCCTGCGGGCCCAGGAGGTCAGCTTCGACGCCGATATCACCGCAGACTATGGAGACAAGCGGTATGTGTTTTCCCTGAACTGTGTCAGTGACGACCTGGGAAATCTGGGCTTCACCGTTACGGCTCCGGAAACCATTGCAGGCATCACGGGCCATGTGAGCAAAGGGGAGGGAAAGCTGACCTTTGACGCGGTAGCCCTGGAGTTTGACACCATGGCTGACGACCAGGTGACCCCGGTCACAGCCCCCTGGATTTTCCTGACGACACTCCGGAGCGGATATCTCACCGCCGCAGGAGAGGAGGGCGATTTGCTCCGTCTCTCCATTGACGACAGCTATGAGGAGGACGCCCTTCACATGGACATCTGGCTGAACGCCGAAAATGTTCCTGTCCGGGGAGAAATTCTCTATGACGATCGCCGCATTCTCTCTCTGGACGTCAAAAATTTTGCAATTTCGTAGCCATATGACACCTTTCGTGCATAGGATAAATTGCCACGGCCGGTATAAACTTCCCGGCCTTGTGGGAAAATAGTCCTAGCTGCGTTACATAAGGAAGTTTCCGGTAGCGCAGGGAATGATACACGGAGCGTGAAAGCCATGAACGAAGCAACAGTGAAACGGGGCGACATTTTCTATGCGGATTTGTCGCCGGTGGTGGGCAGTGAGCAGGGAGGCACCCGTCCGGTGCTCATCGTTCAGAACGACACGGGCAACCGCCACTCTCCCACGGTCATTGCGGCCGCCATCACCAGCCAGACCGGGAAAGCCCGGCTTCCCACCCATATTGGCATTGCGGGAGGAAGCGTGGGCCTGAGCAAGGACTCCATTATCCTTTTGGAACAGATCCGAACCATCGACAAGCGCCGCCTCCGGGAGCATATGGGCCATCTGGACGAAGCCCAAATGGCCCAGGTTGACGACGCCATCGCCGTGAGCTTCGGCCTGCCGGGAGGAAACAGAACCACCTAAAGCATAGCCGCACTCTGGAAATCATAGACTTTCCCAGGGGGCGGTAACATGGAAAAAACCTATGGGGTGCGGCTGGGAGAACAGGAGCGGGGAAAGGTCCAGGTCCTGCGGCAGGGACTGTACTACCGATTTATCTGCCGCTGTCGGCTTTCCGGAGAGGTTATGTGCCGCTTGATGGTCTCCTGCGGCGAGCACCAGGAAAACTTAGGGGTCCTGATTCCCATGGAAGACGGTTTCGGCCTGGATACGAAGCTCCCCGTGAAGCGGCTGGGGGAGGGAGAGATGGAGTTTTCTCTTCACCCGAAGCATGAGGCAGGAGAGGGAAAATTCATTCCCATCTATCCCGAGGAGCCCTTTTCCTATCTGGAAAAGCTGAAAGATGCCTATCTGGTCTGCAAAGGCAGTGAGGTTGGCATTCTGGTGCAGGAAACGTAAGGCATCCCCGCACAATTATCTCTGCGCCCTTCGCCCAATCTTTGGCCGAATGTGCTTGCCAAATCATGCGGCGCCGCCGTAAAAATTGGCCGCTGATTTTCAGCGGCCAATTTTTATAAGGAAATTTCCAAACCCACAGGGCAGTGGTCGGAGCCCAGGACCTCTGCATAGATGGGCGTAGCGGTGATCTTTTCCGCCAGCCGGTTCGATACCAGAAAATAGTCAATGCGCCAGCCTGCGTTGTTCTTCCGGGCGTTAAAGCGATAGCTCCACCAGGTGTAGGCCCCTGTGGCATTGGGATTTTGATACCGGAACGTATCCGTGAATCCAGCAGCCAGGAGCTTTCCGAAGCTCTCCCGTTCTTCGTCGGAGAATCCGGCGTTGCCGCGATTGGAGGATGGATTTTTAAGGTCAATCTCCTGATGGGCAACATTCAGGTCCCCGCAGGCAATGACTGGCTTTTCCTGATCCAATTTCTGCAGATAGTCCCGGAAAGCGTCGTCCCATTTGAGCCGATGGTCGATGCGTGCCAGGCCCTGCTGAGCGTTTGGGGTGTAGCAGGTGACGAGATAGAAGTCAGGATATTCCAGTGTGATGAGCCGACCTTCCATGTCCAGTTCCTCGATACCCATGCCATAGACAATGGAAAGAGGTTCCTCCCTGGCAAAAATCGCCGTACCGGAGTAGCCCTTTTTCTGGGCGTAATTCCAATGCTGACCATAACCGGGGGTGCTGAGACTGATTTGCCCCTCTTGGAGCTTTGTCTCCTGCAGGCAGAAAAAATCCGCGCTGCTTTCCGCAAAAAAGTCTAAAAAGCCCTTGCCCACACAGGCCCGCAGGCCGTTTACATTCCAGGATATCAATTTCATGAGGTTTCCTCCGTTGCAGGTGTTTTGACGGTGTCCTGAAACACCAGATTGTCCCGATTCATGGACGAGACCCTGGAGCCGCAGGTCACGACAATGGTTTTTGCCTCGGTCAGCTCCAAACAGGTCATGGCAAGACAGGCACTGGCAATGGTGAAGCGGGTGTCGGTCATGACACCGTTCTGGTCTCCCAAGGTCAGATTGATTCTCTGACCGTCTCGCTCTACAGCCTGGATGCGTACACCAGAGGGAAGGGGCGAGTGCAGTTCGTCGGAAGAGGGGCCCATTTGATAGAGGGCCAGCAGGTAGGGGAGGTTATCCCTGTGCCCGGAGCTTTCCCGGATTTCCGGGACAATGATACCTTCATCGGAGCCAAAGGGCATTTCCGCGTAGGGGTAATAGAAGGCCACCGGGGCAATGACCCGTTCCTGCCCGGAGCCGCAGCCTGCCATGGTCAGACAGAGAACCAGGACAAGCAGAAAACTGAAAAATCGCGTCATGACCGGTCCACCTCCGTATCAAATGCGGGGAAAGTCACGGTGAACGTGGTCCCCTGGTCCACTACGCTGGAAACTTGAATTTCGCCCCGGTTCCGCTGGACAATGGTCCGAACAATGGCAAGTCCCAGACCGCTTCCTCCGGTCTGCCGGGACCGGGCCTTGTCCACCCGATAGAACCGCTCGAACACATGACTGAGCGCCTCTTCGGGGATGCCCATGCCGGTGTCCCGGACTTCCAGAACGGCGTTGTCCTCCACCCGGGAGAGCTTCACCGTGAGGCTGCCCCCTGCAATGTTGTACTTGATGCCGTTTTCCATAAGGTTAAAGACGATTTGGTAGAGATCGTCCTCCAGAATCAGCACAGGGGTGTCGCCTTCCAGCTCCAGATTCAGGGCGACGTCGGCTTTTTCTGCGGTCTGACGCAGCATTTTTGCCACCTGCCGAACCGTAGGAGCCATATAGATGATTTCGCAGTCAGCATCCGTGCGGCCTTCGGCCCGGGTCAGAGACAGCAATTTCGCCGTCATGCGGTTGAGCCGCTCGGCTTCATCGCCAATATTGCCCACAAACTCCCGGATGGTCTCCATATCCATGTCGTTTTGCAGAATGGAGTCCGTCAGCAGTTTGATGGAGGCCAGCGGGGTCTTAAGTTCGTGGGAGGCATCGGAGACAAAGCGGCTGCGCTTCTGCTCCGAGGTTTGGAGCCGCTCCGTCAGATCGTTGAATTCGTTGCCCAGAATGGTCAGCTCATCGTTGCCGCCCATATTGACCTTATGGGAATAGTCACCTTCCTGAATAATCCGCATGGAGGACATGATTTTATCCAGCCGCCGGGAAAAGGCATTGGAAAAGGCAATGGAGAAGAGAATGACAATAACTTCCAGGAAAAAGGTTATTCGCAGAATGGTGTCTTGCAGAGACTGAATAAGGGCGCCCTGGGCCACGTCGTATTCCGTCATATACACGCACCCCACCACGGAGCCGTAGCAGACAATGGGCGTGGCGGCCCGGGAGTCCATAATCCCGTCGTAGTATTTCCAGTAGAAAACATTGTTTCCCTTTGGGGTGGTTTCGGTGACGTCCAGAGCCTGCAGAATTTCCGGCAGGAGCATATACTTTCCCAGGGCTTCGGAACTGCTGTCGTAGAGAACCATACCCCGGTGATCGGTGATGACGAGCCGGGTGATTTTCAGGCTCTCCATCTGGCTCACGATGCCTGTCACAGTGGAGGAATTGAGCACTTCCAAGGTGGCAATCTCATCAGAGGCCAGCTGGCATTTTTCAATCATGGAGGATTGCTTGCTCTGGTAGAACAGCTTTTGACAGGTCTGCGAGCAGTAAATGTTCAAAATCAGCAGTACCACAAAGGTGATGACCACGTAGGACGCGGCATATTTTACCTGTGCTCTGCTGTAGCCCCGATGGGGCCCATGTTCACTTGCGGAAATAATAGCCAACGCCCCACTTCGTCATGATATATTTTGGCTCCGCCGGATTTTCCTCCAGCTTTTCCCGGAGGCGGCGGATGTGCACATCTAC
The DNA here is from genome assembly GCA_018710805.1 of Candidatus Faecousia faecipullorum. Lineage (GTDB taxonomy): Bacteria > Bacillota > Clostridia > Oscillospirales > Oscillospiraceae > Faecousia > Faecousia faecipullorum. The sequence continues at coordinate 491 of DVJG01000069.1, read as the reverse complement.
GGTCCGGATGTCGCTGCGGTATTCGTAAGCCCAGATGGTGTCGAGAAGTGCCTCCCGGGAGTAGACCCGGTTGGGGTTTCGCATAAGGAATTCTATGAGGTCGAATTCCTTGGCAGTCAGGTCTGCGAGAACGCCGCTCCGGTAGGCGTTCCTGGCGTCCAGATCCAATGTGATGGTGCCGATGGAAAGCTCCTTGCTGGGCGTTTCCTTTGCAGCGGAATTTGCCGTCCGGCGCAAAAGCGCCCGAATTCGGGCTTTCAGCTCCAAAATGTTAAAGGGCTTTGTGAGATAGTCATCGGCTCCGTGGTCGAATCCCATAAGCTTATCCATGTCGTCTGTTTTGGCTGTGAGAAGAATAATGGGAATATCGGAAAATTCCCGGATTTTCCCGCAGGCCGTAAGCCCGTCCATATTTGGCATCATCACATCCAGCACCACCAGGTCCGGCGACTGCTCCCGGACAAGCTGGACAGCCTCCAAGCCGTCGCTTC